>DATCDE010000198.1 GCA_036510875.1 Actinomycetes bacterium | reverse complement strand
GAGTTGCTCGTCCTGCTTGCTCAGCGCGATGCGCTGATCGCGGCGTTGGCGGGTCGGGTGGCGGAGTTGGAAGCGCGGCTGGGAAAGAACTCCCGGAACTCCTCGAAGCCACCGAGCAGCGACGGTCTGGCCAAGCCCGCGCCGAAGTCGTTGCGGCGGGCGTCGGGGCGCAGGCCGGGCAAGCAGCCCGGAGGTCAAGGGTTCCGGGCCCAGCCGGTGGCGGTGGCCGATGAGGTCCGGATCCATGCCCCGGCCGGCTGCCGACGCTGCGGAGCGGACCTTGCTGACGCGCCGGTGGTGGGCCTTGAGGTTCGTCAGGTCTTCGACCTGCCGAGCATCGAGCTGGTCGCGGTTGAGCACCGCGCGCAGCGACGGGCGTGTTCGTGTGGTGCGGTGACCCGTGCGGAGTTCCCCGCCGAGGCGACCGCACCGACGTGTTACGGACCGGGTGTGGCGGCGCTGGCGAGCTATCTGCTGGGCCGGCAGCACTTGCCGGTGGAACGCGCCGCGGAGTGCTTGCAGGAGGCGTACGGCGCGGGCGGTGTCCACCGGGTGGCTGGCCTCGCTGCTGCCGAGTGCGGCGGCCCGCCTGGACGGGTTCCTCGCGGTTGCCCGGGCCCAGCTCGCCGCGGCGCCGGTCGCGCACTTCGACGAGACCGGCGGCCGGGTCGCCGGCCGGTTGCACTGGATCCACGTCGCGGGCACTGAGGCCTGGACGCTGTTCCACCTGGACACCAAGCGGGGCCGGGCCGCGATGGACGCCGCCGGGGTGCTGCCGGGGTTCACCGGTGTCGCGGTCCACGACGGCCTGGTCGTCTACCGGCAGTACGACCAGGCCACCCACGGGTTGTTCAACGCCCACCACCTACGCGAGCTCGCCGGGATCGCCGAGCTCACCGGACAGGCGTGGCCCACCGCGCTCGCGGAGCTGCTCGTCGAGCTGCACATCGCGGTCGAGACCGCCAGGGCCAGCGGAGCCACCCGGTTCCCGGCCCGCACCCTGGCCACCTTCGGCCAGCGGTACGACGCGCTGATCGCCGAGGGCCAGCAGGCCAACCCGCCACCACCAGGCAACGGCAAGCGCGGGCGCCCCGCCCTCGGCCCGGCCGGATCATTGCTCGCCCGGCTCGAAACCCACCGCGCCGACGTGCTCCGGTTCGCCACCAACTTGCGGGTCCCGTTCGACAACAACCAAGCCGAACGAGACATCCGCATGGTCAAGCTCCAGCAGAAGATCTCCGGCGGCTGGCGCTCCGACACCGGCGCCGAGGCCTTCCTCGACGTCCGGTCCCACCTGTCCACCGCCCGCACACACGGCCACAGCGCCATGGTCGTACTCCGCGACCTGTTCACCGGTCAGCCCTGGATCCCCGCGATCGGCGCGAGCCCATAGCCGTCGGCACCTAAACAGTTACGGGAAGAGCCCAAAAAGACCCGACGAGCGCATCCCCACCCGCACGAGCCGTCTCACAAACGAACGTTTCTGAGCCGTCCCCAGGAAGTCCCTGGTGGGCGGCTTTCTCGCGTTCACAACCCGTGTCCGAAATCAACGTCTTAATGAAGGGAGGAACCATGAGTTCTGCGACCGGCATGTCCTTCGGCTATGCGCGGGTCAGCACCACCGAGCAGGACGAGGCGCTCCAGCGCGACGCGCTGGCCGCTGCCGGGGTCAGCAAGATGTTCGTGGACAGGATCTCGGGGTCGCTGCAGCACCGGCCGGCCCTGGACGAGCTGCTGGGTCAGCTGCGGGCCGGGGACACCGTCGTGGTGTG
Source organism: Actinomycetes bacterium (assembly GCA_036510875.1). Taxonomy (NCBI): domain Bacteria; kingdom Bacillati; phylum Actinomycetota; class Actinomycetes; species Actinomycetes bacterium. The sequence goes on along the minus strand of DATCDE010000198.1, from coordinate 2,958 downwards.
GCGGCTAGACCGGCTCGGACGCTCGCTGCGACACCTGGTCGAGCTGGTCGGCGAGCTCGAACAGCAAGGTGTGGGGCTAAGAAGCCTGACGGAGCAGATCGACACCACCACCCCGAACGGGAAGCTGATCTTCCACTTTTTCGCGGCACTGGCCGAGTTCGAGCGCGACCTGATCAGGGAGCGGACTCAGGCCGGCTTGGCTGCTGCTCGTGCTCGTGGTCGCCGAGGGGGTCGTCCGAGCGTCTGGACGCCGGAGAAGCTCAGGACCGCCGAGGCCATGTACGTCAGCGGCGAGCACGACGTCGCCACCATCGCCAGAGTGTTGGGGGTCAGCAGGGCGTCGGTGTCTCGGGGGCTGGCCAGCCGTCCTGGGGCGAGGGATCTCGCTTAGGTGCACCCACGACGCTCGGCGAATGGTTCTCCGCGACCCCACCTTGGACGGCCTTGCCGGCAGGATCCCGTCGATGACTGAGGTGGTACGGCGTCACGTTGCCCAGCGACCGGCTGCTCAACGCTGGTGCAGATCTGGACGGTTTCGCTGCCAGCAGTGATGCGCTCTACTGTGCGGTGCGGCGATGCGCTCCTCCAGTGCCGAACGTCCCAAGGGACGTTCGGACCATCATGTCTCTGCCTCGGCTCAGGACTTCTCTCTCTTCGCGATGCCGACGAAGCTCTTCCTCGTCTCGAGCTCGAGGGAATCGATGTTGACGACCTCCCACCCGTCGGCACCGAGCTGATTCAAGTACTCCTCCAGGGCCTCGCGACTCCGCCCTCGCAGGGTTCCTTCTCGGGGCACGTCGTGCGAGTCAATGATCTTGTATTCCCACGTTCTCATGAACGCCTCCTTCACGCTCCGCCCCATCAGCCAATATCCAGTCTGAATGACTCCCTCTCAGCGGCACCTGCCATAGCTCGTGCGCGGTGTCGTAGGTGCCGCCCTTACGGGAGTACTCCCACATCGCCCCGACCCAACCGCCCAAGGCGAAGACCAGCACCCCCGCCACCACCGCGATAGTTGCTGCCATGGCTCACCTATCCAGATGGTCGGCAGCCCGAGCTACGCGGTAGACCGCTACAACCAGCGTGCGATCAACGCAAGACGGTCAAAAGGGTCCAAGGTCGCAATATTCGTCTCAGCGGTGCCAAACCACCCCGGTTGGTCCTGGGAACACGCCCTGAGCACCGAGGCCTGCACCACGATCTTCCAGATCCACACCTGAACGGACCCGTCCACCCGCCCCTCGGCATCCGCTGGGGGCCTTCGTCATGCCCACGGGAAAGGAAGACCCATGTCCAAGGAGACCCTGCAGCACCTGAACACGAACACGTTGATCGGCTTCACCGACCACCGCGGGCACGCCTGGCACTACCGGGCCGAGGAGCAGGGCGACGAGCCCAACCACTACCCCGGCCCGATCCCGATCGAGGACGTGCAGCGGCGGCTGTTCGCCTGGACCGCGGAATCGCGCCGGGTGGCGGTGGAGCTGCCCGCCGGTGTGGAGTCGATGACCCACCTGGACGACCAGGGGGTCTGCTTCGAGGTCCACTGCGCCCTGGCCGAGGACTTCGACGACTACTGCCCCCGAGCCCTGCACCGGGCCACCGTGCAGGCGATCAACGCCTACTCCCGGCAGATGGCCACCACCCGGGGGCTGTCCACCTGGGAGTGGATCGACGACACCCCGACCGAACAGTTCGCCGAGGCGATCTACACCAGCGAGGAGTTCGCCGCCGCCTACACCGAGGCGGTCGAGACCTGCGACCGCTGCCGGCTCTGAGCACCCGTTCCTGAACTCCACTCGCCCGGCCCGCGTCCTGCGGAGCCGGGCCTTGTCATGTCTGGAGGCCCTGCCTTGCTCTGCTGCATCCGCTTCACCCGATTCCTGGCCGGTTTGCTGGCCGTCTTGCTGTACCGGCTGAGCAGACGGGCCGCCGCCCTCTACCAGCGGCACCGCGCCTTGCTCTCCGACGAGCCCGGCTACCGCGCCCAGGCCACCGCCGGCACCGCCGCGTTGCTCACCCTGCTGCACGTCCCCCGGCCGCTGGCCGCGCTGCTGCTCGGCACGCTCCGCCGGCCCACCTCCAGGGACACCGCGCAGATCGAACCCGTCCGTGACGACCCACACCACGACACCCACTGAAGGAGCACCCATGACCACGAACACCACCGACCCGCAGACCAGCGACCGCCCGCTTGAGCGCGGGCGGACCTTCCGGCACTGGGGCGGCACCTGGACCCTCGTCGCCCCCGCCCCGGACGGAGAAGGCAGCTGGGTGGCCCTGAACACCGACACCCACGCCATGGCCATCCTCACCGTCGTCGACGTGGTCTGGACCGGCCAGACCCTCGACGACGACCAGCTCGCCGTCGAGGTCGCCACCGCCTGGCACACCCTGCACCAACGCTGGGAGAACGTCCGGGCCCGGCTGGCGGAGAAGGAGCAGATGATCGACGACATCCGGGCCTACGCCATCGACCGGCACCTGGAGGGAGCCTTCTGCCGCGACGGCCTCAACGCCGCCCTGCGCCACTTCGACCTGGAGCCCTACCAGCCCCGCTACCAGGTCCCAGTCACTGTCACGGCCACCGTGCACATCACCGCCGACGACGCCGACGCAGCGCAACGCCGAGTCCGGTACCTCATCGACGGCCTGGCCTACTCAGGTGAGAGTGACGAGGACGAGGTCCAAGTCACCCTCGATGACACCCAGGTCGGCGACCCCGAGACCGCGTAGCCCGCAGTAGTGCTCAGGCCGGGCGTGCAGCCCGGCCTTCGTCATGTCCGGGGTCCGGCGGCAGCCAGCCGCCGAGCCTCGGCATGCACGACCCCAGGGGCGCGACAGGCCGCTCGATAGCCGGCATTCGGTGCTCTCCCCTCAACCAAAGCGAGTTGGCCGAACGGTGCTTGGGGACCCGGGTCAAGAGGACTATGTCCTCTGGCAGGGCCGGTGGCATCC
>DATCDE010000197.1 GCA_036510875.1 Actinomycetes bacterium | reverse complement strand
GTAGCCGCGGTCCTCGACCAGCTCGGTGACCACCCCGCCGATGCCGAACGAGACGACCGGCCCGAACAACGCGTCCTCCGAGGTCTCCACCACGCAGGCCACCCCCCGCCCGGCCATCCGCTGGACCACCAGCTCGTCGGCGATCTGCGGACCGAAGGTGTCCAGGAACTGCTCGTAGGCCCGCCGGACGGCGGACTCCGAGCCGAGCTCGAGCCGGACCCCGCCCAGGTCGGTGCGGTGCATCAGGTGCGGTGCGCTGGCCTTGAGCACGACCGGGTACCCCAGCCGGTCGGCCGCCTCGGCCGCCGCGTCGGCAGTCGCCGCCGGTTCGGTCGGCCACAGGTTCACCCCGTACAGCCGCAGCAGCTCGGTCAGCGCGGTCCCGGACAGCTCGCAGCCCTCGACCGAGCGCATGAGCTCCGCCTCGACGACGTCCCGCGCCGCCTCCTGGTCGATGTCGGCCAGCTCGGGCACCTCCCCGCGGGGGGTCCGGCGCCACTGGGCGTACGACGTCACCGCGGCCAGCGCCCGCACGGCGTCCTCGACCGAGGCGTACGCGGGCACCGAGCCCACGACCGGGACGCCGTCCGGGCTGACCCGGCGCAGCAGCTCGGCGGCTCCCTCGACGGCGAGCACGGTCGCCACGATCGGCTTGGTCGCCCGGCCGGCCACCTGCCCGATCTCGCGGGCCACGTTCTGGCCGGAAGCGTTCAGCGGGGGCACGAACAGCACGACGACCGAGTCCACGGCGGGGTCGTCGACGACGGCGGCGAGCACCTTGCCGAACTCGGCGGGGCTGGCGCCCGGGCGGAACGTGTGCGGCTCCCCCACCAGCTGCAGTCCGCGCGCGGTCGCCGCATCCGCCGCGAGCACGGCGAGCGCGTCGGAGTTGCCGATGATGCTCACCCGGCGGCCCCGCGGCAGCGGCTGGAAGCTGAGCTGCATCGCGACGTCGAACAGCTCGCTGAGCGTCTCCACCTGGATGACCCCGGACTGGTGGAACACCTCGTCGACCGCGGCCGGGGGCAGCCGGGTGGCCCGGACGGTGTGCCCGAGCGGGATGCCCTGGGAGGACCGGCCGGACTTCACCGCCACGATCGGCTTGGACCGGGAGGTCCGGCGGGCGATCCGGCTGAACTTGCGCGGGTTGCCGATGGACTCCAGGTACAGCAGCAGCACGTCGGTCGCCGGGTCGTCCTCCCAATACTGGATCAGGTCGTTGCCGCTGACGTCCGCCCGGTTGCCGGCCGAGACGAAGGTGGACAGCCCCAGACCCCGGGACACGATCGTCTCGAGCAGGGCCACGCCCAGCGCGCCGGACTGGCTGAAGAAGCCGATCCGCCCCCGGCCGGGCATCACCGGCGACAGCGACGCGTTGAGCGACACAGCCGGGTCGGTGTTGAGCACCCCGAGGCAGTTCGGCCCGATCACCCGCATCCCGTTGGCCCGGGCCCGCGTCACCAGGGTCCGTTGCAACTGCCGTCCGTCACCTCCGACCTCGGCGAACCCGGACGAGACGACGACCAGGCCGAGCACGCCCTTCGCCGCGCAGTCGTCGGCGACGTCAACGACGGCGGCGGCCGGCACGGCGACCAGCGCGAGGTCGACGTCCCCGGGGATGTCGCTGACCCGGGCATAGGTGGGCAGCCCGCGGATGGCACCGTCGGCGGAGGGGTTGACCGCGTAGACCTCGCCCTGGAAGCCGCTGTCCAACAGGTTGCGGACGAGGGTCTCCCCCGCCGAGTCCGGCCGCTCGCTGGCCCCCACCACGGCCACCGACCTCGGCGCGAGCAGCCGCTCGACCGAGTGCGCCTCGGCCCGGTGCTCGCGTGCCTCCATCACCGCCCGGGACAGCTCGGTCGGCTCGATGGTGAACTCCATCAGGAGGTAGCCGTCCTCCATCGAGGTGTGCGGGGCGTAGCCGGCCTGCCGGAACACCTCGAGCATCCGGTTGTTCGCGGGCAGCACCTCGGCGACGAACCGCCGCACCCCTCGCTCGCGGGCGGCCGCCGCGATGTGCTCGAGGAGCACCGAGCCGAGCCCACGGCCCTGGTAGTCGTCCCGGATCACGAAGGCCACCTCGGCCTCGGCCGGCTTGACCTGGTCGTAGCGGACGACGCCCACGATGGACCCGCCGACGGTCGCCACGATCGCGGCCCTCTGGTCGTAGTCGACGACCGTGAACCGTGTGACGTCCCGGTCGCTGAGCACCGGGTAGGGGGCGAAGAACCGGAAGTAGATCGTCTCCGGGGACAGCCGGCGGTGGAACTCACGCAGCAGGTCCGCGTCGGCGGCGCGGATCGGGCGCAGGTGAGCGGTCCCGCCGTCACGCAGGACGACGTCGGCCTCCCAGTGCGAGGGGTACGGCATTTCCACGAGGTGCAGGCTAGTCTGCGCCGCCCCGCCGACTCTCCGTGATCACTGTGAGCGGGAGGTGGTCAGGGCCCGGCGGACGGCGGCCACGGCGGCGTCGACGTCCGCGTCGGTGGTGGCCCAGTTGCTCACCGAGCAGCGCACACCCGTCTGGCCGCGGAACACCGTCGGGCTGAGATAGACCGTGCCGTCGGCCAGCACGCCGTCGACCACGGCGCGGGTGACGGCGTCCGAGCCGTCGAAGCGGGTCAGCACCTGGTTGAGCACCACCTCGTTGAGCACCTCCGCGCCCGGGGTGTCCCGCATGCCCGCGGCGAACCGGTCGGCCCGGTCGCACAGCCGCTCCACCAGGTCGATCACCCCGCTACGCCCGAGCGAGCGCAGCGCCGCCCACACCGCGAACCCGCGGGCCCGGCGGGAGAACTCCGGCACCAGGTCCATCGGGTCGGTCGGCCCGTCGACCTTGATCAGGTAGGCCGCCGTGACGCCCAGCGCCGCCCGGTGCGCCACCGGGTCGGCCACGATGGCCAGCCCGCTGTCGTAGGGCACGTTGAGCCACTTGTGCGCGTCGGTGGCCCAGGAGTCCGCGCCGGCGTGGCCGTCCACCAGGTGCGCGAACCGGGGCGACGCGGCCGCCCACAGCCCGAAGGCGCCGTCCACGTGCACCCAGGCACCGGCCCGGTGCGCCCGCTCGACCACCTGGCCGAGAGCGTCGAAGCAGCCGGTGTTCACGTTGCCCGCCTGGGCGGTGACGATGCACGGGTCGCCGCCGGCCTCGGCCAGCGCAGCGTCGAGCTCGTCGAGCAGCATCCGGCCCTGGTCGTCGCAGGCCACCCGCCGGGCCGTGCCCACGCCGAGCCCGATGTACCGCAGCGACACGTCGACCGTCGCGTGCCGCTCCTCGGGGACGATGACGCGGACCCGCGGAGCGCCCTGCAGCCCCCGCTGCTCGACGTCCCAGCCGGCCCGCTCGAGCACCGCGTGCCGGGCGGCCAGCAGGCAGGTGGTGTTCGCCATCGACCCGCCGGTGACGAAGCCCACGGAGGCCGTGGCCGGCAGCCCGAGCAGGTCGAGCAGCCAGCCGGACGCGACCTGCTCGGCCGCAGTAGCGGCCGGGGTGACCGTGGCCAGGCCGGCGTTCTGGTCCCAGGCCAGCGCCAGCCAGTCCGCCGCGCGGGCGGCCGGCAGGGCTCCCCCGATGACGAAGCCGAAGAACCGCCCGGAGTCCAGTGCGGCCAGGCCCGGGGTGGCCGCGGCCACCAGCCGGTCGACGACGGCCGCCGGGTCGGTGGGACCGACGGGAAGCGGGCCGCCGAGCGCGGCGGCCACCTCCTCGACGGCAGCGGTGGCCGGGATCCGCCGGCCGGACAGCCCGTCCAGCCAGGCGAGGGCGTGCTCGTGGGCGCGGGCCAGCGCGGGGTCGGTCATCGCTCGACCGTAGCGGCTGCCGCCTCCACTCTCCATGATCACGGTCAGCGGGAGGAATGCGCCGTCCCGGGGCGGATTCGGTCCGCAGACGGCGATCATGGGGGGTGGGTAGGCTCCAACACATGACCACCGCACCGGCCCCGCTGCGGGTCCACCCCGAGGTCGCGGCCGCGCTGGCCGCCCGGGCCCCCGTCGTGGCCCTCGAGTCGACGCTGATCAGCCACGGGCTGCCCCGCCCCGACAACCTGGGCATCGCCCGCCGGATCGAGCAGGTGGTCCGCACCGAGGGGGCCGTGCCCGCGACCATCGCCATCCTGGGCGGGCAGGCCTGCGTCGGCCTGGACGACGGGCAGCTCGAGCAGCTGGCCACCTGCGACGACGTCGTCAAGGTGTCCGTGCGAGACCTGGGCTCGCTGGTGGCCTGCGGGGGCAACGGGGCCACCACGGTCGCGTCGACGAGCCACCTGGCCCACCTGGTCGGGATCTTGGTGTTCGCCACGGGCGGCCTCGGCGGCGTGCACCGGGACGCGCGGGCCTCCTGGGACGAGTCGGCCGACCTCACCACGCTCGGCAGCACCCCGATCACGGTCGTCTGCGCGGGGGTCAAGTCGATCCTCGACGTGCCGGCAACCCTCGAGCGGATGGAGACGCTGAACATCGGGCTGCTCGGCTTCGGCACGGACCGGTTCCCCGGCTTCTACCTGGGCGACTCGGGCCAGGGGCTGGACTTCCGGGTGGACACGCCCGAGGAGGTGGCCGCCGTCATGCGGGCCCGGCGCGACCTGCGGATCGGCTCGGCACTCATCGTGGCCAACCCGCTGCCGCCCGAGGAGGCGCTCGACGTCGTCACCCACGACGCGGTGCTCGCCGACGGCCTGGCGGCGGCGGAGGCGGCCGGGGTGCGCGGCAAGGACGTCACGCCGTTCCTGCTCGACTGGTTCCACCGGCAGACCCGGGGGGCCAGCCTGACCGCGAACATCACCATCGTGCTGCGCAACGCGGCGCTGGCCGCGCAGGTGGCGGTGGCCGCCGCGCCGGCCCCGCTGCAGACGTGAGCGAGATGACCGGGCGGCTGCCGCGTATCCTCGTTCTCGGCGACCTGATGACCGACGTCGTCGCGCTGGCCAGCGGCCCGATGTCGCGCGGGAACGACACCCGGGCCAGGGTCCGGGTGAGCGGCGGCGGTTCGGCGGCCAACACCGTGGCCTGGCTGGCCGCCACCGGCGTCCCAGGCGCTTACGTCGGCCGGGCCGGCGACGACCTGCTCGGTCGCGCGGCCGTGGCCGAGCTGCGTGACCTCGGCGTCGACGTCCACGTCGGCCTGGACCCGAAGCGGGCCACCGGCGCCTGCGTGGTCGTGGTCACCCCGGACGGCGAGCGGTCGATGTTCCCCGACGCCGGGGCGAACGCGGGCCTGGCCCCGGAGCACCTGCCCCCGCAGCTGTTCGTGGCGGGCCACCACCTGCACCTGTCCGGGTACGCACTGCTCACCGAGGGGTCCCGCGCTGCCGCCCTGGCCGCCCTCGCCCTGGCCAGGACGGCCGGGATGACCATCTCGGTCGATCCGGCGTCCGTGGACCCGCTGCGCGCCGTCGGGGTCGAGCGGGTGATGGGCTGGCTGGACGGCGTCGACGTGCTGCTGGCCAACGAGAACGAGGCCTGCCTGCTGGCCGGGCTGGCCGACCCGCTGGCCGCCGGTCGCGCGCTCACCCAGTGGTTCCCCGCGGTCGTGGTGAAGCTCGGCGGCGACGGCGCGGCCTGGTGCGGCCGCGACGCGGGAGCACCGGTCGTGGTGCCCGCCGTGCCGGTGGACGTGGTCGACACCACCGGCGCGGGCGACGCCTTCGCGGCCGGCTTCCTGCCCGCCGACCTGGCCGGCGCCGCGCCGGCCGACGCGCTGACCGCGGGGTGCGCGATCGCGGCGCGCGTGGTGACCCGGGCCGGGGCCCGTCCACCGACGCCGACGGCACTCCTGGCGCAGACCCCTTGATCGCGGGGTCGGACCGGCGAAAGGTGGGGGACATGTCGACCAGCGAAGCCACCGAGACCTTCCGCACCGCCCGCGACCTGCTGCTGGACCTGCGCACCGACTACGCCGAGGCCCTGCGCCGGTACCGCCCGCCGCGGCCCGAGCACTTCAACTGGGCGCTCGACTGGTTCGACGCGCTGGCGAGGGAGCAGCCGGACACCGTCGCGCTGTGGATCGTCGAGGAGGACGGGAGCGAGAGCCGCACCACGTTCGCCGAGATGTCCGCCCGGTCCGCCCAGGTGGCCGGCTGGCTGCAGTCCGAGGGCGTGGACCGCGGTGACCGGATCCTGCTGGTGCTCGACAACCAGCTGGAGCTGTGGGAGGTCATGCTCGCAGCCATCGAGCTGGGCGCGGTGGTCATCCCGGCCACCACCTTGCTCGGCCCGGCCGACCTGGCCGACCGGGTGCACCGCGGACACGTGCGGCACGTGGTCACCGGCAGCGAGAACACCCCGCGGTTCGCCGAGGTGGCCGGGGACTGGACCCGCATCGCGGTCGGCCCGCCAGTCCAGGGCTGGCTGCGCTACGACGACTCGGCGCAGTTCCTCGGCAGCTTCACCCCCGAGGTCGCGACCCGCTCCGACGAGACGCTGCTGCTCTACTTCACCTCCGGGACCACGGCGCTGCCCAAGCTGGTCGAGCACACGCACCTGAGCTACCCGGTGGGCCACCTGTCGACCATGTACTGGATCGGCATCCAGCCGGGCGACGTCCACCTCAACGTGTCCTCCCCCGGCTGGGCCAAGCACGCCTGGAGCAACCTGTTCGCGCCGTGGGACGCCGGTGCCACCGTGCTGGTGTTCAACTACCAGCGGTTCGCCGCGCCGGCCATGCTCGACGTCGTCCAGCGCTGCGGGGTCACGACGTTCTGCGCCCCGCCCACCGTGTGGCGGATGCTCGTGCAGGAGGACCTGCCGACGTGGCAGACCCAGCTGCGCGAGGTGGTGGCCGCCGGCGAGCCGCTCAACCCCGAGGTCATCGAGCAGGTGCGCTCGGCCTGGGGGCTGACCGTGCGGGACGGGTTCGGCCAGACCGAGACCACCGCACAGGTGGGCAACCCGCCGGGACAGCCGCTCAAGCCCGGCTCGATGGGCCGGCCGCTGCCCGGGTACCGGGTCGAGCTGATCGACGTGGTCACGGGCGAGCCGGGCGCCGAGGGCGAGATCTGCCTGGCGCTCTCACCTGAGCGCCCGGTCGGCCTCATGGTCGGCTACCGCGACGACCCGGCCCGCACCGACGAGGCGATGCGCGGCGGGTACTACCACACCGGCGACGTGGCCGGCCGGGACGACGACGGCTACATCACCTACGTGGGCCGTAGCGACGACGTGTTCAAGGCCAGCGACTACCGGATCTCGCCGTTCGAGCTGGAGAGCGCCCTCGTCGAGCACCCCGCGGTGGCCGAGGCCGCGGTCGTCCCGGCCCCCGACCCGGTGCGGACGGCGGTGCCCAAGGCGTACGTCGTCCTCGCGGCCGGCTGGCAGCCGGACCGGGAGACCGCGCTGGCGATCCTGCGGCACGCCCGCGCGACGTTGGCGCCGTACAAGCGGGTCCGCCGGCTGGAGTTCGCCGAGCTGCCCAAGACGGTGTCCGGGAAGATCCGCCGGGTGGACCTGAGGGCCCAGGAGACGCAGCGGTCCACCGGGTCCCGCGAGCCCCAGGAGTACCGCGAGGAGGACTTCCCGGAGCTGCGCGGCTGACCTCGACGCGGGTCGCTCCGCCGGGCAGTCGGCGGCGTCGGCGACAATGGCCGTGCCGCCGTCCCCAAGGAGTCCTGCCCGCATGGCCCGCCGCACCACCAAGACCCCGCCCCCGGACGACTTCGATGAGAAGATCCTCGACGTCGACGTCTCCTCCGAGATGGAGGACTCGTTCCTCGAGTACGCCTACTCGGTCATCTACAGCCGGGCGCTGCCGGACGCTCGCGACGGCCTCAAGCCGGTGCACCGGCGGATCCTCTACCAGATGGCCGACATGGGGCTGCGGCCCGACCGGGGCCACGTCAAGAGCGCCCGGGTCGTCGGCGAGGTCATGGGCAAGCTGCACCCGCACGGCGACGGCGCGATCTACGACGCGCTCGTGCGGATGGCCCAGCCGTTCTCGATGCGGGTGCCGCTCGTCGACGGGCACGGCAACTTCGGCTCGCTGGACGACGGCCCGGCGGCCATGCGCTACACCGAGTGCCGGCTGGACTCCGCCGCGCTGCTGCTCACCGGCTCCCTCGACGAGGACGTCGTCGACTTCGCGCCGAACTACGACGGCCAGCTCAAGGAGCCGGAGGTCCTGCCCGCGGCGTTCCCCAACCTGCTGGTCAACGGTGCCTCCGGCATCGCCGTGGGCATGGCCACCAACATGGCCCCCCACAACCTCGGCGAGGTCATCGCCGCGGCCCGGCACCTGATCAAGCACCCCACCGCCGGCCTCGACGACCTGATGCGGTTCGTGCCCGGCCCGGACCTGCCCACCGGCGGCATGATCGTCGGGCTGGACGGCGTCCGCGAGGCCTACGAGAGCGGCCGCGGGTCGTTCCGGATCCGGGCCACCGCCCGGGTCGAGAACGTGACGCCGCGCAAGCGCGGCATCGTGGTGACCGAGCTGCCGCTGAGCATCGGCCCCGAGAAGGTCATGGAGAAGATCTCCGAGCTGGTCCGGGCCAAGCGGCTGCAGGGGATCTCCGACCTCACCGACCTGTCCGACGGCCGGAACGGCCTGCGGGTCGTCATCGAGGTGAAGAACGGCTTCGTGCCAGAAGCCGTGCTCGAGCAGCTGTACAAGCTGACCCCGATGGAGGACACCTTCGGGATCAACAACGTCGCGCTGGTCGACGGCCAGCCGCGCACGCTGGGCCTGGTCGAGCTGCTGCGGGTGTACGTGGAGCACCGGCTCGACGTCGTCCGGAGGCGCTCGGCGTACCGCCGTCGCCGGGCCGAGGAGCGGCTGCACCTGGTCGAAGGACTGCTCGTGGCCATCCTCGACATCGACGAAGTCATCTCGCTGATCCGCTCCTCCGACGACGCGGCGCAGGCCAAGGAGCGGCTGATCCAGGTCTTCGACCTGAGCGAGGTACAGGCGACCCACATCCTGGACATGCCGCTGCGCCGGCTCACCAAGTTCAGCCGGATCGAGCTGGAGACCGAGCGGGACGAGCTGCAGCGGACCATCGCCGAGCTGACCGCCTTGCTGGACGACGAGGCGATGCTGCGGCAGACCGTCTCCGACGAGCTGGCCGAGGTGGCCAAGAGGTTCGCCACCCCGCGTCGCACTGTGCTGCTGGAGTCGGCCGGCCAGCCGACTGCGGCCGCGGCGGCGACGCCGCTCGAGGTGCCGGACGACCCGTGCTGGGTGCTGCTGTCGTCGTCCGGCCTGCTGGCCCGGACCACGACCGACGGCCCGCTGCCCCCAGCCGGGCCCAGGGCCAACCACGACGTCGTGACCTCGATCGTGCGGGCCACTGCCCGCGGGGAGGTCGGGCTGGTCACCTCCGGCGGCCGGCTGGTGCGGCTGTCGGTGCTCGACCTCCCGGCGCTGGCGCAGACCTCGGCGGCGCCGACCCTCGCCGGTGGGGTCCCGCTCGGCGCGCTGCTCGACCTCGGCGCCGGCGAGAAGGCGCTGTGCCTGGCCACCCTCGACCCCGAGTCGACCGGCCTGGCGCTCGGCACCGAGCGGGGTGTCGTCAAGCGGGTGCTGCCCGACTACCCGTCCAACCGCGACGGCTTCGAGGTGATCCGGCTCGACGACGGCGACCAGGTGGTCGGCGCGGTCGAGCTGGTCACCGGCGAGGAGGAGCTCGTCTTCGTCAGCTCCGACGCCCAGCTGCTGCACTTCCCGGCGTCCGTGGTGCGGCCCCAGGGCCGCCCGGCCGGCGGCATGGCCGGCATCCGGCTGGCCGACGGGCAGCGGGCCGTGTTCTTCGGGGCCGTCGCCCCCGGCGTCGACGCGCAGGTCGTGACCATCGCCGGGTCGTCCGACGCGCTGCCCGGCACCGAGGCCGGCGCCGGCAAGGTGACGCCGTACGACCTGTACCCGGGCAAGGGCCGTGGCACCGGCGGGGTCCGCTGCCAGCGGTTCCTGCGCGGGGAGGACACGTTGCTGCTGGCTCACGTCGGTCCCGCGCCGGCGCGGGCGGCCACCGCCGCCGGGACCCCGGCCGACCTGCCCGGGCCCGACCCGCGGCGGGACGGCTCCGGAACCGCGCTGGCCCAGCCGGTGGCCGCCGTGGCCGGCCCGCTGTCGGCCGCGCCCGCTGGGTCCGGCGGGTGACGGCCTGCTCCGAGCTGGCCCGCACCACGGGTGAGCCCCTCGCGGCCACCGCGCCGCACGTGCGCACCTGGGTGGTCCTCGAGCAGCCCGGCCCGTGGGGCCGCAAGGCGCTGCTGGACAGCCACCTCGACCGGGCACTCGGCCGCGCGCTGACCGAGCGCACCGCGGGGGTGCCGGTCACCGTCGTGCTGATCCGGCGTCCCGGGCCGCACCCCGACCAGCACGAGCGGTTCCCCCGGCAGCTGTGGCTCGCGCACACCGGGCCGGACGCCGAGCCATGGCTGCAGCACGCGGTCGTCGACGACCCGGCCGGGCTGCTCGACCTCGACGTCGCCGCGCTGGCCGCCGGGCAGCGGCCGGCCCTCGGCGCGCCGGACCCCGACCCGCTGCTGCTGGTCTGCACGAACGCCCGCCGGGACGCCTGCTGCGCGGTGCTGGGCCGGCCGGCGGTGGCAACCCTCGCGCAGGGGCGTCCGGGGCGGGTCTGGGAGTCCTCGCACCTGGGCGGGCACCGGTTCGCACCCACCGTCCTGTCGCTGCCCGACGGGTTCCTCTACGGCGGCCCGGACGCCGCCGCGCTGTCGCTGGGCGCCTGCCGTGGCCGCACAGCGCTGACCCGCCCCGCGCAGGCCGCCGAGCTGGCCGTGCTGTCCGCGGCCGGGGCGGCGCGCCCGCACGCGCTGACCGTCACCGGTGACCACGAGCAGTGGCGGGTGCACGGTCCGGACGGCCCGGTCGACGTCTCCGTGACGCCGTCCCCGCTGGCGCCGCGCCGGGAGAGCTGCACCGGCGAGGAGGTCGGCGGGACCGACTACACCGCCGTCCTCGGTGCCGTCAGCGCCGCGCCCGGGCCCCGGCCCCGTACGAGCTGAGGTCCGCGAGCAGCCCGAGCACGACCAGGACCGGCCCCCAGAAGCCGGTGACCCCGATGACCGGCGCGTAGGCCAGGGCGTACATCAGCGTCGTCCAGGGCAGCAGGATGAGCCCGACGAACGGCACCCAGAAACTGGAGTACGCCTGATCCACCTCGGAGGTGAACAGCCAGGCGAGGATCAACGCCACGCGCGGGCCGATGAACGAGCCGACCGCCAGCAGACAGCACATGCGACGAACGTAGGGGCCGCCGGCCGCCGCCGGCTACCGGTTCCGCGCGATCAGGCGTCGATGCGGCTGCGGTCGAGCGCGTCGGCCCCGGCGATGATGAACTCCCGCCGCGGGGCGACGTCGTTGCCCATGAGCAGCTCGAACATCCGCTCGGCGGCCTCGGCGTCGGGCAGGGTCACCCGGCGCAGCGTGCGCTGGCGCGGGTCCATGGTCGTCTCGCGCAGCTGGCCGGCGTCCATCTCGCCGAGGCCCTTGTAGCGCTGGATCGGGTCCTTAATCCGCCGGCCCCTGCGCTCCAGGTCGGCCAGCACCCGGTGCAGCTCGGCGTCGGAGTAGGTGTACAGATACTCGTTCTTCTTGCCGCCGCCGGTGATGACCTCGACCCGGTGCAGCGGCGGGACGGCGGCGAACACCCGCCCGGACTCCAGCAGCGGACGCATGGTGCGGAAGACCAGGGTGAGCAGCAGGGTGCGGATGTGCGCACCGTCGATGTCGGCGTCGGTCATCACGATGACCTTGCCGTACCGCGCGGCCTCCAGGTCGAAGGTGCGCCCCGAGCCGGCCCCGATGACCTGGATGATCGCCGCGCACTCGGCGTTCTTGAACAGGTCCGACGGGGACGCCTTCTGCACGTTGAGGATCTTGCCGCGGATCGGCAGCAGCGCCTGGTACTCGCTGTCGCGGGCCACCTTCGCGGTGCCCAGCGCGCTGTCGCCCTCCACGATGAACAGCTCGCTGCGCGCGACGTCGTCGCTGCGGCAGTCGGCGAGCTTCGCCGGCAGCGCCGAGGACTCGAGTGCGTTCTTGCGCCGCTGCACGTCGCG
>DATCDE010000196.1 GCA_036510875.1 Actinomycetes bacterium | reverse complement strand
CTTTTCGACTGACAGGCGCAGCCCCAAAGGGGCGATCACCTCAGCCACTTCGTCCCACAGCCCGTCCGCGTGCGCTTTGGTTCCGGCCACCATGATCACGAAGTCGTCCGCTTATGTCGGGCACCGGATTATGCCGCGTGTCGACCGAGAACCTTTTGTGTGGGAGGGTTTCTGGTTGTTTCGCGCGGCATAATCCGGCTGGTCGGAGCGATGTTCATAGGCTGTCGAGGAAGGCCAGGACGGCATCGGGCGGGTGGTATCGGCCATGGGGCGTGTCCAGTGGGGTGACCCGGTCCAGAGCTGCTTGTTTGAGGGTGAGGTCGGCTTTCAAATAGATCAGTGTTGTATCAACCTGTTCGTGGCCGAGCCATAGAGCGATAACTGTGACGTCAACTCCTGCTTGAAGTAGGGCCATGGCCGCGGTATGCCTCAGTGTGTGAGGGGTGACTTTCTGACCGGTCAGGGACGGACAGGTCCGGGCCGCGGTCGCGGCGTGTTTGGCCACGAGTCCTTGGACGGCGTCACGGCTGAGGGCTTGGCCGCGACCGGTGGTGAAGAGCGGTTGGTCGGGTTGGCTGCCATGCTCGGCGAGCCAGACACGCAAGACCGCCACGGTGGTCTTGGTGAGCGGGGTGATGCGGTCTTTGCGTCCCTTCCCGTGGCACCGCACGTGTGGACCGGTGCAGAGGTGGACGTCCTGGACGCGTAGGGCGATTAGTTCTGAGACACGCAGCCCGGTTTGGATCGCGAGCAGGAGCAGCGCGTGGTCACGGCGACCGAGCCACGTTGAGCGGTCGGGTGCGGAAAGGACCGAGGCGGCCTGCTGGTGGGTGAGGTAGCCGATGATGGCCCGGTCACAGCGTTTGGCGGGTATGGCCAGGACCCGCTCGATCAGGGCGGCGTGCTCGGGGGCGTTCAGGGCGGCGTAGCGAAACAGTGCGTGGATCGCCGCTAGTCGCGCGTTTCGGGTGGTCACGGCGTTGCCGCGGTCGGCTTCCAGGTGAGTCAGGAACGCCCCGATCATCACCGCGTCCAGGTCGGCCAGTTCCAGGTCGGCGGGCTGCTTGTGGGCGCTGCGGGCGGCGAAGCCCAGGAGCAGCTTCATGGTGTCGCGGTAGGCGGCGATGGTGTGCGGGCTGGCTTGACGCTGGCAGATCAGCCGGTCGGTGAAGAATCCCTGCAGCAGCGTGGGCAGGGTGTTCATGAGTCCACCTGCTCTATGTCCTGCAGGCGGGCCGCCGCCAGTGCAAGCAGTTCAGGGGTGGCCTGCAGGTACCAGCTATTCCGAGCTCGGAATAACTGGTATTAC
Organism: Actinomycetes bacterium; assembly: GCA_036510875.1. NCBI lineage: Bacteria > Bacillati > Actinomycetota > Actinomycetes > Actinomycetes bacterium. Next base: position 2,185 of record DATCDE010000196.1, on the reverse strand, counting down.
TCCGTGGCCTTTCGCACTCTCAGGCCGCGTAGGTGAGCGTGTCGAGTAGCGCGTCGGTAATTTTGGTCTTGTGCTGATTGGGCGTGCTCGCGGCTGACATCGCGGTAATTCGTTGGGACCACAGGGTGCGGCGGAGTGCGGCGAGGGCGTCGAGGAAGCTGGGGGTGGCCTTGCGGGGGTACCAGGGACGCGGGATCCAGGTGTCACCGGCTGGGTGTTCGGTGAGGTACCAGCACCAGGTCATGGCGTGTAGCCACAGCGATAGGCACGAGGCCCGTTCCGGTCCCTCGCGTTTCCATGATTGGGGGTTCTCGCCTCCGAGGTCTTGCTTGACGTCCCGGAAGCAGACCTCGATGCTCCAGCGCCCGGCGTAGCGGGACGCGGTGTCGGCGCCGCTGGCGCTCAGGTCGGTGGTGATGAAGAAGTCGTCAGGTTCGATGCTGTTGGGGTCGCGCACGATGACGAGGTGGACGAGGTCTTTGGGGTTGACGCCGTACCAGAGGACGTCGCGGGTCAGGATGAGTCGTTCGAGCTTGTGGCCCCGGACGTCGACGGTGGCCTTACGCCAGTCGCGCGGGCGGGCTTGGGCGGCGATCTCGGGTGGGGTGGGCAGCCGCTGGCCTTTGAGGCGAGGCCGGCCGCGTTTGCCGGTCCGGGGCGGCGCGGGATCGTAGAGGGCGGCGTCCCTGCGCATCCGGCTGGTGACATGGGTGCGGGGCAGTTCGGCCCCCGCGAGCGAGGCGTAGGCTCCGTCGGCGCACAGATGCAGCTGCCGGTCCGGGAGCCAGGCCGCGAGCTCACGCATCATCTGGGCGGCGTGTTCGACGGTCGTGATGGGGTCTTTCTTCTTGTGCAGCCTGGCATTCACCGGGATGGCGATCGGCATCGATCCCCAGGGTGGGGTGATGCGCAGTGTGACCACGACCAGGTTCAGGCCGAGCGCGTAGACGACCCGCTGGCCGGTCGAGCGCACCGCGTCGCGGAAGTTCCCAGCACCGGCGACCTGCCGGCCGCTCTTGTGGAACAGGGTGTCATCACAGTCCAGGCTGATGACTGCGGTCGGGGCGAACCTGGTGACGGCATGGGTCGCCAGCAGCCGCCACAGGCCGCGCAGGTTCCACACGCCGTCGCGCAGGAACCGGTGGTAGGCGTCATGCGCCCGACCCCCTGCCGGGTCGGCGAGGGTGATCATCGCGGTGACGGTCCGGCGGCCGGGCGCCAGCACCCAGCCGGTGAGGAGGTCGGTGAAGATCGCGAAGCTCGGCGCCCGGAACACCGGGCGGACCGAAGTGAGCAGCGCGGTCCAGGAGCTCACCGGCCCCGGCGGGCTGCGACGCGGGTGAGCAACCCCGCGAGCCCGGCGTTGCCTGCCACCTCTAGCTTGGCCCGCGCCACCCGATACCGGTCCACGGCGGCACGGACAGGGCCAACCTGATCAGAGGCCAACATGATCGTGCGGTTGCGCCCATCCTCGGAGTAGCTCAGCACCGTTGACTCGTGCAGCGACACCCCGTCGGTACAGCGGCAGCTGGTCTTGCCGCAACGTCGGCGTTGCACCACGACGGACCCGCGGATCATCCGCGGGAAGCCGCTTGCGCCTGAATCAGCCATCTCCCACACCCCTCTCACCTGCACGCGCTCCGCGTGCAGACTCAGCCTTTCAAAGGCTACCCAGGAGGGGTGGGAAGTGGCTCGGGGTGTCGCCCGAAAAAGCCCGGGGATGCCCTACATCAGGGGCTCTTGAGAGTGCGAAACTCCACTATATGGTGCAATCGCACCGGATACGTCTTGGGCCGCAGTCACGAAAGGTGTTCTCCATGGGCCTCAGAGATCTCTTCGAAGGCCCTCACGCCGTCATCCTCGTCCTGGTGGTCGTGGCCCTCTTCGGATGGAAGCGACTGCCAGACATCGCGCGTGGTCTTGGCCGGTCGATGCGCATATTCAAGTCCGAGATGGACGAGAACAAGACCGGAGGCAAGTCCACGTCCAGCCCCGCTCGCAGCCACACTGCCGAGGACGAAACTGTCCACAAGACCCGGCCACAGGCTGACGACCCCACCGAAGTCTAGAAGTACAACCCGTCGCCGTCTTGAGCCACATAGAAAAGAAAGACGGCCACGGTCGGCGGCGGGGGGACCACCGGCCGGGACCTAGACCGATTCGCCACATCGGTTCAGAGGGCGCA
>DATCDE010000195.1 GCA_036510875.1 Actinomycetes bacterium | reverse complement strand
CATCCGTTACCCGAAGGCCGCGTAACCATGTTCGGAAGACCGTCGATAAGCCGTGTGCGGGAAAACCGCACGCACGGTTTGAAAGGGGGATGGGGAACCAGGGCCGCTACGCGGCTCCTGCGCCCCTGACTACCAATGACCGACTCAGACGCCCATGGCCGCCTGCTGGAGCAGATCACCGCGAAGGCGGTCGTGCACGGCCGGGTGGTGCTGTCCTCCGGCCGGGAGGCCGACTACTACGTCGACCTGCGTCGGGTCACCCTCGACGCGGCGGCGGCCCCTCTGGTCGGGGAGGTGATGCTCGACCTCACGGCGGACCTGGACTTCGATGCCGTGGGCGGGCTGACGCTCGGGGCCGACCCGGTGGCCACCGCGATGCTGCACGCCGCCGCCGCCCGGGGGCGCCGGCTGGACGCGTTCGTCGTCCGCAAGGAGGGCAAGCCCCACGGGCTGCAGCGCCGGATCGAGGGACCGGACGTCGTCGGCCGGCGGGTGCTGGCCGTCGAGGACACCTCCACCACCGGGGCCAGCGTGCTGGCGGCGGTCGAGGCGTTGCGCGAGGCGGGGGCGGAGGTCGTCGGGGTCGCCGTCATCGTGGAGCGGGGCGCCGCCGGGGCCGTCGCGCAGGCAGGCCTGGAGTACCGCGCGGCCTACTCGCTGGCAGACCTGGGCCTGCGGTGAGCGCAGGCCTGGGCTGAAGCGGGGCCCGCTCGGTGCCGATGGGATGACGTGAGCAGCCTACTGCCGGTCGTGTTCGTCGTCGGGGTGACGGCGCTCGTCGCGCTGGCCGCGTACAGCTGGTGGGCCGACCAGCGCCGGCGCGAGCAGCTCATGGCGTTTTGTCGGTCCAAGGGCTGGTCGTTCGCGCCCGAGGACCCCTCGCTCGTCGGCCGGTGGACCGGGACGCCGTTCGGCCAGGGCGAGCGCCGCCGGGCCCGCCGGGTGGTCACCGGGACCGACCGGGCCCGTTCCATGGTCGCCTTCGACTACTCCTACGTCACCTCGAGCACGGACTCCAAGGGGCAGCGCTCCGAGACGACCCACCGCTTCGCGGTCGTGGCCCTCGCGTTGCCCACCTGGCTGCCCCGGCTGCAGCTGACACCGGAGAGCCTGCTCTCCCGGGCCGCCGCGGCCGTCGGCCTCGACCCGGACATCGAGCTGGAGAGCGAGGACTTCAACCGGCGCTACCGGGTCTCGGCCCGGCAGCCGAAGTTCGCCTCCGACGTGCTCACTCCGCGCACCATGCAGGCCCTGCTGGCCAGGCCGGCCACGGCGATGCGCATCGACGGTAACGTGCTCATGAGCTGGGCGAGCGGCCAGCTCGAGCCGGTCGGGCTGCTGTCCCGGCTGGCGACCCTGCACGCACTCGTTGATGGGATTCCCGGGTTCGTCTGGAAGGACCACGGCTACGATCCGGGGGTCGGGCCATCCACTGTGACCCCCCAACCGGGAGGTAGTGCCCCGTGAACGCTGTATGGGTCGTGATCGCCGTCGTGGTCGTGCTCGGGGGCGGCCTGGCGGTGTCGTACAACCGGTTCGTCCGGCAGCGCAACCTCGTCCAGGAGTCCTGGCGGCAGGTCGACGTCGAGCTGAACCGACGGCACGACCTGGTCCCGAACCTGGTCGAGAGCGTCAAGGGCTACGCCGCCCACGAGCGGCAGACGCTGGAGGCGGTGACCCAGGCGCGGGCGCTGGCGGCGGCGCCCGGCTCCGGGCCGTTGGAGCAGGCCGAGCAGGAGGGCGCGCTGTCCCGCGCCCTGCGTCAGCTGTTCGCGGTCGCGGAGTCGTACCCCGACCTCAAGGCCAGCGCGAACTTCCTGGACCTGCAGCGCCAGCTGGCCGAGACCGAGGACCGGATCGCCGCCGGACGCCGGTTCTACAACGCCAACGTCCGGGCGCTGAACACCCGGGTGGAGTCGTTCCCCTCCGCGCTGACCGCCAAGCTGTTCGGCTTCAAGCAGGCCGAGTACTTCACTGCGGACGACCCGCAGATCCGGGCCACCCCGCAGGTCTCGTTCTGACTTCTGCCGAGAGTCAGGCCTCGGCCTCGCCCGCCGGCTCGCGGCGGTGGCGGCGCAGCTCGAACCAGATCGGGACGACCGAGAGCAGCACGATTCCGACGGCGATGAGGTCGATGTTGTTCTTGATGAAGGTCACGCTGCCCAGCCGGTAGCCCAGCAGCGTGACCCCGGTGCCCCACAGCACCCCCCCGACGACCGACCAGGCGGCGTACGACCCGAACGGCATCCGGCCCACCCCGGCCATCGCCGTGATGAAGGTCCGCACGATCGGCACGAACCGGGCCAGCACGATGGCGCGGGCGCCGAACCGGGCGAAGAAGTGAGCCGTCCGGTCCACGTACTCCTGCCGGAAGAAGCGGGAGTCGGTGCGGTTGAACACGCTCGGGCCGAACTTGTAGCCGATCCAGTAGCCGGTGAGGTTGCCGGCGACGGCGGCCAGCGAGATCAGCGCGGCGGTCAAGGCGATCGGGGTCTTGATGAACCCGCTCGCGACCAGCAGACCGGCGACGAACAGCAGCGAGTCGCCGGGGAGGAAGAACCCCACGAGCAGCCCGCACTCGGCGAAGACCACGGCGAGGATGGCGAGGAGCGCCCACGGGCCGAGGGACTGCAGGAAGGGCTGCGGGTCGAGCAGCGCGAGGGTGTTCACCCTGTCGAGGGTACGTGGAGTGATCTGGCAGGCTGCACGCGTGTCCGACGAGGAGCCGCCGCTGACCGTGGACGCTGCGCCGGTCGGCGTCGGGCCGTGGAGCGGCCCCTGGCCGGACGACGACCGCTACGACCCGGACCTGCTCGCCGACGGCGACCGCCGCAACGTGGTCGACCGGTACCGGTACTGGCGGGTCGAGGCGATCGTCGCCGACCTCGACCGACGGCGGCACCCGTTCCACGTGGCGGTGGAGAACTGGGGGCACGACCTGAACATCGGCTCGGTGGTGCGGACCGCGAACGCCTTCCTGGCCGCCGGGGTGCACATCGTCGGACGGCGTCGGTGGAACCGGCGCGGCGCGATGGTCACCGACCGCTACCAGCACGTGCGCCACCACCCGGACGCCGTTGCGCTGGCGGCGTGGGCGTCGTCGTCCGGGCTGCCACTGCTCGGGGTGGACAACCTGCCGGGTGCGGTGCCGCTGGAGACCTACGACCTGCCGCGGGGCTGCGTGCTGGTCTTCGGCCAGGAGGGCCCGGGGCTGTCGGAGCCGATGCGTGGGCACTGTGTCGACGTCCTCTCGGTGGCCCAGTACGGCTCGACCCGCTCCATCAACGCCGGCGCGGCCGCCGCGATCGCGATGCACGCCTGGGTGCGCCGGCACGAGTTCGGGCAGCTGCCCGGCTCGACCGACCCGGGGTCGCCGGCCGTTGGCATGCTGCCGTCATGACCGAGCGACTCGTCGTGGTCGGCGCCGATGCTGCGGGGATGTCCGCGGCGTCGCAGGCCCGTCGGATGAGGGGGGCCGACGATCTGCGGATCGTGGCCTTCGAGCGCAGCACCCACACCTCCTACGCCGCCTGCGGCATCCCCTACTGGGTGTCCGGTGACGTGTCCGGCCCGGAGGCCCGGGTCGCGCGCTCCCCCGAGCAGCACCGGTCCCGGGGCATCGACCTGCGCACGAGCACCGAGGTGGTGGCCTTGGACGTGGCTGCCGGGACGGTGACCGCCCGCGACCTGGCCACCGGGGCCGAGGGAGACGCTGGCCTACGACCACCTCGTGCTGGCCGCCGGGGCGAGCCCGCTGCGGCCGCCGGCGCCCGGCATCGACGCGGTCGGGGTGTACGGCGTCCAGACCCTGGACGACGGGGCGGCGCTGCTGGCCGGCCTCGAGGCGCTGGGCGAGGGGACCCGGCGGGCGCTGATCATCGGCGGCGGCTCCATCGGCATCGAGATGGCCGAGGCGATGTGCAGCCGCGGTCTCGAGGTCACGGTTGTGACGATGGGCGCGGAGCCCATGGACACCCTCGACCCGGACATGGGTCGGCTGGTGCACGAGGCCATGGTGGGCATGGGCATCGACGTGCGCACGGCGACCACGATCGAGGCCCTCGAGACCGACGCGGCCGGTCGGGCGGTCGGCGCCCGGGCGGGCGGTGAGCTGTTCGCGGCCGACCTGGTCGTGCTGGGCACCGGGGTGCGGCCGAACGGCTCTGGCCGCCGCAGCCGGGCTGCCGCTGGGCCAGTACGGGGGTTTGCTCACCGACCGCCGGATGCGTGTGCAGGGGTTCGACAACCTGTGGGCCGGGGGCGACTGCGTCGAGGTGCACGACCCGGTCTCCAGCCAGCGGGTGGCGGTGGCCCTCGGGACGCACGCGAACAAGCACGGGCAGGTCATCGGCACCAACGTCGGCGGCGGCTACGCGAGCTTCCCCGGGGTGGTGCGGAGGCGATCAGCAAGGTGTGCGACCTGGAGATCGCCCGGACCGGGCTCCGCGAGGCGGACGTGTTGCGGCCGGGTTCGAGCCGGTGAGCGTGCGCGTGGGGTCGAGCACCCGGGCCGGGTACTACCCAGGTGCCCAGCCGCTGACCGTGAAGATGATCGCGGAGCGGCGCACCGGCCGGCTGCTCGGCGTCCAGATCGTCGGCCGGGAGGCGGCGGCCAAGCGGATCGACGCGGCGGCGGTCGCGTTGTGGAACCGGATGACGGTGGAGGAGATGACCGCCCTCGACCTCGGCGACGCCCCGCCGTTCTCCCCGGTGTGGGACCCGGTGCTGATCGCGGCCGGCAAGGCCGTGGAGGCGGTCAACCGCACCCGCTGATCGCCACGCTTCGGGTGGACGTGGAAGGATCGAAGCGTCCCGTCGGACCCGAGCAAGGAGACCCCGCGATGCCCATCGCATCCCCCGAGGCGTACGCCGAACTGATCGACCGGGCCAAGGCGGGTGCCTTCGCCTATCCGGCGATCAACTGCACGTCGTCCCAGACCATCGTGGCCGCGATCCGCGGCTTCGCCGAGGCGGAGAGCGACGGCATCGTCCAGATCTCGTGGGGCGGCGCCGAGTTCGCCTCCGGGCAGCTGGTCAAGGACATGGTCACGGGCGCCGTGGCGCTGGCCGAGTTCGCCCACGTGGTGGCCGCGAAGTACGACGTGCAGATCGCGCTGCACACCGACCACTGCCCGCCGACCAAGCTGGACGGGTACATGCGCCCGCTCATCGACGTGTCTGCCGAGCGGGTCGCCCGCGGGCAGGAGCCGCTGTTCCAGTCGCACATGTGGGACGGCTCGGCGGTGGCGCTGGGCGAGAACCTGGACATCGCGTCCGAGCTGCTGGACAAGTGCGCCGCCGCGCGGATCATCATGGAGCTCGAGATCGGTGTGGTCGGTGGCGAGGAGGACGGCATCGAGGCCAAGCACGACGCGAAGCTGTACTCCACCCCGGAGGACGCGATCGCGACGGCGGAGAAGCTGGGCCTCGGTGAGCGCGGCCGGTACATGGTCGCGGCCACGTTCGGCAACGTGCACGGGGTGTACAAGCCGGGCAACGTGGTGCTGCGGCCGGGCATCCTCAAGGAGCTGCAGGACGCGGTGGCGGCGAAGTTCGGGCTGCCGGAGGGCTCCAAGCCGTTCGACCTGGTGTTCCACGGCGGGTCCGGGTCGCTCCTGTCGGAGATCCGCGAGGCGCTCGACTACGGCACCGTGAAGATGAACGTGGACACCGACACCCAGTACGCGTTCACCCGGCCGGTGGCGGACCACATGTTCAAGAACTACGACGGCGTCCTGAAGATCGACGGCGAGGTCGGCAACAAGAAGCTGTACGACCCGCGCGCCTGGGGCAAGGCCGCCGAGGCGGGCATGGCCGCCCGGGTCGTGCGGGCCTGCGAGGACCTGCGCTCCGCCGGCACTCGAATCCACTGAGGGCACGATCCGACGATGAGCACGGAGAACCTGCTGGCCGGGCCACCACCGACCTACCTTCCGGCGGACCAGGAGCCGGCGGATCGCTTGGCCGGCGGCGCGGAGCCCGCCTCGGTGGCGGCCGACCACCCGACGTCCTCCTTAGCCTGGGCGGTGCTGGCCGAGCGCGCCCTGGCTGCCGGCCAGCCGGTCACCGGGTACGCGTTCGCCCGCACCGGCTACCACCGGGGGCTGGACCAGCTGCGACGAGCGGGCTGGAAGGGCCACGGGCCGATCCCCTGGGAGCACGAGCCGAACCGGGGATTCCTGCGGGCCCTCGCCGCGCTGTCCCGGGCCGCGGACGCGATCGGTGAGACCGACGAGGCCGAGCGCTGCTCGGCGTTCCTCCGCGACAGCAGCAGCGAGGCGGCTCGCGCCCTGCTCGGTTGACCGGCAGACCCGGCCGGACATCGGACCCGCGCGACCCGACGGAGGCATCCCCCGCTTGCCTCCTCGGGTCCCCGGCTGAGCCTGCCTGTCCCATCTCCGTGCCGCCTGGCCGCGAGCGGCCATTGTCACTAACCTGCCGATATGAGTTCGCCGTTGGAGCCCTGGGGCGTGGACGACGAGGCCGAGGCCGTCTACCGCGTCGCGCTCCGCCAGCCCGGTTGGACGTCGGACGAGGTGGCGTTCGACCTCGGTCGAGCGCCCGCTGCGGTGGCCGAGGACCTCCGGCTGCTCGCCGGTCTCGGCCTGGTCCGGCTGGACGACGGCGACCGGATCGCGCCCCGCCCGCCGGTGCAGGCCCTGGGCGCGCTGCTGGCCCGGGAGCAGGATCGGATGACCCAACGTCGCCGCGAGCTGACCACCGCCCGGCTGGCGGTCGACACCTATGCGCTGGAGCACCTGGCCGGCGTGGGGTCGCGCCGGCTCGACTACAGCATCGAGGTCGTCCCGGTCGACGACACCCTCGCCCTCACCGAACGCCTGACCGAGCAGTCGGTGGGGACGATCCGGGTCTTCCTCCACCCGAGCAGCTGGCCCCGGGTGGTCCGCCCGGGCATGCGCGACCTGAACCGTCGGGTGCTGCGCTCAGGTCGCCGCTTCCACACCCTCTTCGACGCTCAGCTGCTCCAGGAGCCGCAGGCGCTCGAGATCGCCCGGGAGTGGCTGGCCCTCGGCGATCGCATCCGGGTGGCAGCCGAGCTGCCCGCCCGGCTCATCCTGTTCGGCGCGGACGCCGCTTTGGTGAGTGTGCCGTGGGGGGATCCGGGCGGCTCCGACGCGATCATCCAGCAGCCGGAGGCGATCCGGCTGCTCGGCTGGGCGTTCGACCGGGTGTGGGAGGGGGCCCGACCGCTGCCGGTCGGGGGCCGGGACGAGGATGACGTCGACCGGGACCGCCGCCGGGTGCTCGAGCTGCTCGCCCTCGGGGCGAAGGACGAGGCGATCGCCCGACACCTCGGGGTGTCGCTGCGCACGGCACGTCGCCGGGTGGCGAACGTCTTCGACGAGCTCGGCGCCGCGACCCGCTTCCAGGCCGGGGTTGAGGCGGGCCGCCGGGGGTGGGTGTGACCGGGACCGCCGTCGAGGTGCTGCTCCGGTAGCCTGCGAACGGTCGTCGTCCGACGGCCGGAGAGGGGACGACGTGCCTGCGATCGTGCTGGTCGGCGCCCAGTGGGGCGACGAGGGCAAGGGCAAGGCCACCGACCTCCTGGGCAGCGCCGTCGACTACGTCGTCCGGTTCAACGGGGGCAACAACGCCGGCCACACCATCGTGGTGGCCGGCGAGAAGTACGCCCTGCACCTGCTGCCCACCGGGATCCTGACCCCCGGCGTCGTCCCGGTCATCGGCAACGGAGTGGTCATCGACCTGTCCGTGCTGTTCCGGGAGATCGACGACCTCCAGGCGCGCGGGGTCGACACCTCCCGGCTCGTGGTCAGCGCCAACGCCCACCTGATCCCCCCGTACAACCGCACTCTCGACAAGGTGGCCGAGCGGTTCCTCGGCAGCCGCCGGATCGGCACGACCGGACGCGGCATCGGGCCTACCTACGCGGACAAGATGAACCGGATCGGCATCCGGGTCCAGGACCTGTTCGACGCCAAGATCCTGCTGCAGAAGGTCGAGGGTGCCCTCGACCAGAAGAACCACCTGCTCGTGAAGGTCTACAACCGCCGGGCCATCACCGCGGAGGCGGTGACCGAGGAGCTGCTCTCCTATGCCGACCGGCTGCGGCCCATGGTGGTCGACGCCGGGCTGCTGCTGTCCCAGGCCCTGGACGACGGCCGCACGGTGCTGCTCGAGGGCGGCCAGGCCACCCTGCTGGACGTCGACCACGGGACCTACCCGTTCGTGACGTCGTCCAACGCCACCGCCGGCGGGGCCTGCACCGGCTCCGGCGTGCCCCCCACCCGCATCGACCGGGTGATCGCCGTGGCCAAGGCCTACACGACCAGGGTGGGCGAGGGGCCGTTCCCCACCGAGCTGTTCGACGCGGACGGCCAGCGGCTGCTCACCATCGGAGGCGAGTTCGGCACCACCACCGGGCGGCCGCGGCGGTGCGGCTGGTACGACGCCCCGGTCGCCCGCTACGCCGCCCGCATCAACGGGGTGACCGACTTCGTGCTCACCAAGGTGGACGTGCTCACCGGCTTCGAGCGGATCCCGGTGTGCGTGGCCTACGAGGTGGACGGCGAACGGGTCGACGAGCTGCCGGTGTCGCAGACCGACTTCCATCACGCCAAGCCGGTGTACGAGGACCTGCCGGGGTGGACCGAGGACCTGTCGCAGGCCCGCACCCTGGCCGACCTGCCGGCCACCGCCCGGTCGTACATCGACTTCCTGGAGAGCATCTCGGGGGCGCCGATGTCAGCGATCGGGGTCGGTCCCGGGCGGGACCAGACGATCGTCGTCCGCGACCTGCTGGGTTGACAGGGTGTCGGCCTTGGCCGGCTCCGCCTGACAGGCCGCTCGTCGCGCGCTCGACGCTGCGCTCCTAGGCTGGAGGCCACCACCGATCCAGCGTTGATCCAAGGAGTGCGCCATGCCCGTTCCGACCCCTGACCCGGCCCGCGGCGCCGAGGTCTACGCCCTCGACCGCGCGCACGTCTTCCACTCCTGGTCCGCGCAGAAGCCGCTCGACCCGATGGTCGTGGCCGGCGGCGAGGGCAGCTACGTCTGGGACTACGACGGCAACCGGTACCTGGACTTCTCCAGCCAGCTGGTCAACGTGAACATCGGCCACCAGCACCCCAAGGTGGTCGCCGCGATCCAGGAGCAGGCGGCCAAGCTGGCCACCATCGCGCCGCAGCACGCCAACGAGGCGCGCGGCGAGGCCGCGAAGCGGATCGCTGGCCTCGCCCCGGAGGGCATGAACAAGGTCTTCTTCACCAACGGCGGCGCTGACGCCATCGAGAACGCGATCCGGATGGCCCGGCTGCACACCGGCCGGCCGAAGGTGCTGTCCACCTACCGCAGCTACCACGGCAACACCGGCGCCGCGATCAACGCGACCGGCGACCCCCGCCGCTGGCCGAACGAGTACGCCGATGGGCACGTGCACTTCTTCGGGCCGTATCTGTACCGGACGTCGTTCTGGTCGACGACGCAGGCGCAGGAGTCGGAGCGGGCGCTGCAGCACCTCGAGCAGATCATCCAGTTCGAGGGCCCGGCGACGATCGCCGCCGTGCTCATCGAGAGCGTGCCCGGCACGGCCGGCATCCTGGTGCCCCCGCCCGGCTACCTCGAGGGCGTCCGGGCACTCTGCGACCAGTACGGCCTGGTGTTCATCGTCGACGAGGTCATGGCCGGCTTCGGGCGCACCGGAAGGTGGTTCGCCTTCGAGCACTTCGGCGTGACGCCGGACCTGATCACCTTCGCCAAGGGCTCGAACTCCGGCTACGTCCCGGTCGGCGGCGTCGTGATCAGCGACCCGATCGCCGCCACCTTCGACGAGCGGGTCTTCCCCGGCGGCCTCACCTACTCCGGCCACCCGCTGGCGGCCGCGTCCATTGTCGCGTCCATCGACGCGATGAAGGAGGAGCGCATCGTCGAGAACGCCGCGCACGTCGGCGAGACCGTGCTCGGCCCAGGCCTGCGTGAGCTGGCCGAGCGGCACCCCGTGGTGGGCGAGGTCCGGGGCCTGGGCGTCTTCTGGGCCGTCGAGCTGGTCTCGGACCGGGCGACCCGAGCCATGCTGGCCCCCTACGGCGGCAGCTCCCCCGCCATGAACGAGCTGGTCGCGGAGGCCAAGAAGCGCGGCCTGCTGCCGTTCACCAACTTCAACCGGATGCACGTCGTCCCCCCGTGCACGGTCTCGGAGGCGGAGGCCAAGGAGGGCCTGGCCATCCTCGACGAGGTTCTCACGGTCGTCGATCGGCACTACACCGGGTGAGCGGCCGCCCGGGCCGCCGATAGGGTCGGGCTCGTGGTGCGTCCTGAAAGTTGGATCAGGCCTGCGGGTGTGAGTCCCGCCTGGGTAGGTACCGGAGCGCCCAGTAGCAGACCCCGGTTCGTTGGAGAGATCTGGCGGGCTGAGCGGGGTGTCGAGAGCCT
>DATCDE010000194.1 GCA_036510875.1 Actinomycetes bacterium | reverse complement strand
GCCAGCTCGGGGTGCTTGTCCTCGAGCCGCTGCCGGGCCTCCGCCGTCCGCTGCAGCGAGGTGACGTACTCGCGGTTGCCGTTGTAGGTGCCGCGCCAGGTCTGCGGCATCCGCTCGGCGGACGGCGGCAGCCCGGCCAGGTCGGCCCCGCCGATGCCGAAGCGGGCCGGCAGCTTGGTGGTCGCGGCACCGCAGGACGGGCAGGGCGGCAGGTCGGCGGAGAAGGGCTGGATCACCTCGAACCGGTGCCCGGCCGCGCAGCGCAGGTCGTAGATGGCCATCAGGTCACCACAGTTCCAGCGAGCGGCGGAACACGCCGGCGATGTCGTCCTCGGTGACCGGGCGAGGGGCGGTGGCGAGCAGCCGCTGCTGTTTCATGGTCCCCTCGACCAGGTCGGGGATGTCCGCCTCCTTGTACCCCACCGCGGCCACCCCGTTCGGGATGTCGATGTCCCGCATCAGGCTCATCAGCACCGACGGCAGGTACTCGGACAGGTCGGCCGGACGCTCGGCCGTCGGGTCGAGGATCTCGGCGGCCCGGATGTGCCGCTGCGGCGAGGCCTCGAAGGTGAACCGGAACGCCTCGGGCGCGGTCAGCGACACCGACATCCCGTGCGGGACCATCGGCTCGTTCTGCGGGTAGTCCTTGGGGTGGAAGTCCTTGACCCGCCCGGCGATCGGGTAGGCGTTGGCGTGCGGGATGTGCACCCCGGCGTTGCCGAAGCCCATCCCGGCGAACGTCGCGGCGATCGCCATGTCGGCGCGTGCCTGGTGGTCCTCGCCGTTGCGCACCGCCCGGCGGAAGGACGACGCCAGCAGGTGCATGGCCTTCTCCGACCACATGTCGGCGATCGGGTTGGAGCCGCAGTAGGGCACCCGCTGCTCGGCACGCTTGTGCTCATAGGTGCGGTAGTCGCGAGCCGTGTAGCTCTCCAGCGCGTGGCACAGGATGTCCATGCCGGCCGATGCGGTCACCCCGGCCGGCTGGGTGAGCGTCAGGTCGGGGTCGATGATGGCCAGCGTCGGCCGCAGCCGGGCGTGGCTGATCCCGGTCTTGACCTTCAGGGACAGGACGTCGAGCACGCAGATGGTGGTGCTCTCGGCCCCGGTGCCGGTCGTGGTGGGCACCGCGATGAGCGGCTTGAGCGGGTTGACCGGCGCCTGCCCGCGGCCGACGGGGACGTTGATGTAGTCCTCGAGGTCCCCGGGGTTGGTGAGCATCAGGTTGATCGCCTTGGCGGTGTCGATGCTCGACCCGCCACCCACGGCGACGAAGGCGTCCCACGGTCCGGTGGACCGGGCGTGGGCGACCGCCTGCTTGATGCTCGCGTCGGTCGGCTCGACGTGGACGCCGTCGAAGACCGAGGCGGAGATGCCGAACTGGGCCATCTGGTCGGCCACCCGCTGCGGGCCGCCGGTGGCAGCGACGCCGGGGTCGGTCACGACGAGCACCCGCTGGACGCCGTACTGGCTCAGGTCGAAGCCGATCTCGTTGCTGGCACCCGGGCCGAACTTCACTGCGGGGGCGCCGTAGGTGAAGACGTTCTCTGGGTTCTGGGGGACGGGCAGCAGGCTCATGGGTCTCCTCTCAGGCGTAGAAGCCGTCGGGCGAGCGGCGCATCGACCACAGTTGCCGCGCGTCGTGGCCGAAGACGACCGTCGCGTTGCTCGCCTCGGCGATGCCGCGGATCTTCTCGACCGACCGGTAGAACGCGGACAGGTCGTTGACGATCGCGGCCGGCGTCGCCGGCGGGCCGTAGGAGTCACCCATGTACACGGCGTCCGAGGTGAAGATCATGGAACCGGTCTCGGGCAGGTCGACCTTCATCGCCATCGTGCCCGGGGTGTGCCCCGGCGCCTCGATCAGGGTCACGCCGGGGAGGAACTCGGTGTCACCGGACACGGTCTCGAACTCCAGGCCCTCGTAATCGGCCTTGAGGTGCGCGCCGTTGAAGCCACCCTCGAAGCCGAACGCCCACTCCTTCTCCTTGTCGTTGCAGACCAGCCTGGCGTTCGAGCCGGCGAAGTCCCGGACGTTGCCGGCGTGGTCGAAGTGCAGGTGGGACAGCACGACGTAGTCAGGGGTGAGGCCGAGCTGGGCGAGCCGTCGGTCGAAGAACTGCTCCTCCGTGGCCTGGTCGTAGGGGAAGAACTCCTGCAGGCCGGTGGGCTCCCAGCGGGTCTCCCAGTCGCGCGGGCAGCTGGTGTCCCACAGCAGGGTGCCCTCGGGGGTCTCGACGACCACGCAGTGGGTGGTGCAGGGGTACCACTCGACCGGCTCGTCCTTGTCCGCCCTGGCCCGGATGCTCCGCCCGGGCTTGAGGAGCAGCCAGGTGAGGTCGCAGCTCATCGAGCCGCAGTCCAGGATGTGCACCTTCGTCGCTGTCTGTGCGGACGGTGCCATGCGCCGCTCCTTCGCAGTGAGGGGGGGACCCAATTCGGCGAAGGTGACATGTAGCATGCGACATGTCAAGAGGGGTTCGACCCCCTATCGTGAGCGCATGGTCGACCCGAGCCCGCCCGCGCTGGCGCCGCTGAGGGGGACGTCGATCTCGCTCACCGACCAGGTGATGGCGGCCATCCGAGACGCCGTCCGCTCCGGCGCACTCGTGCCCGGCGAGCTGTACTCGACCTACCAGGTGGCCGACCTGCTGGGCGTGTCGCGCAGCCCGGTCCGGGAGGCGCTGGTGCGGCTGGCCGACATCGGCATGGTCCAGCTCGAGCGCAACCGCGGGTTCCGTGTCGTCCTGCCCAAGCCACGGCAGATCGCCGAGATCTTCCACCTGAGGCTGCTGCTGGAGGTGCCAGCCGCCCGCCGGGCCGCCCAGCGACCGGCGCCGGAGCTGGTGGCCGCGCTGTCCCGGGAGCTGGACCGGATGCGGGCGGCCGCGCGGGCCCACGACGAGCGGCCGTTCATGCGGCACGACCAGCGGCTGCACGACCTGATCCTGGACGTGTCCGGCAACGAGCGGCTCACCGGCCTGATCGAAGGCCTGCGCGACATCACCCGGCTGCTCGGCGCCTCCACCGTGGACCGGTCGCGGTCGCTGGCCGACATCGCCGCCGAGCACGACCCGATCGTGGCCGCCATCATCGCCGGGGACGCGGACGCCGCGGCGGCGGCGCAGCACCGGCACATCACGCACACCGGCCGGCTGCTGGTCGCCCAGGCGGTCGGTGAGAACGCGGACGACGTCGATACCGAGGAGCTGTGGCACGAGGTGGTCGGCGACACCGACGAGCGGGCCGCGACCCGGTAGGTCAGCGGATCCGTGACCGGGTCAGGTCGCGGTGGTCGACGACGGCGGCGGCGCGGGCCGCCGGGTCGCACCGTTCCAGGTAGAGGCGCTGACCCTCGACGTAGCGGGTGTTGCTCGGATGCTCCGGGTCGGGGTGTCCGTACCCACGACTCGCGCCGCGCGGTACGGCGACCTCGAACGGGACCTCGAGGAACACCGAGAGGTCGCAGAACCCCACGAGCTCCGGCCGGTGCAGGAAGACGCCGTCCACGACGAGGATCGCGTCTGGCTCGGCGGACTCCGGCACGGCCGCCACCGGGTGCTCCGCGTGCACGTCGTAGACGGCGCGGACGAACCGGCCGGAGCCGCCGGAGCTCAGCGGCTCCAGCAGCAGGGTGCGCATCGCCGCGTAGTCGTAGGAGTCGAGGAAGAAGCCCTCGGGGGGCCTGCGCCCCCGCCGGTACCTGACCTCGGGTGGCTGGTGGAACCCGTCGACCGAGGCGCGGACGACGGTCACTCCCCGGCTGGAGAGGGCGGTCGCCAGCAGGTCGCCGAAGACGGTCTTGCCGGCGCCGTCGACGCCGTCGACGCCCACCTGGCGACGGTCCGTGCTCGGCAGCGCCAGGACGCGCTCCGCCACCTCGTCGACGACGTCCACGCGGCCTCGGGCCGATCAGGCGGTGGTGGGCCGCTGCGTCCAGGCGCGCTGCCCGGTCACCGGATGCAGGCTGGCCCGGTCGCGCAGCACGAGCATCGCCTCGTGCGTGGCGCAGCTCGAACAGATCACGGTGAGCTGGTCCCAGCGGGACAGCACCCCACCCGTCCCGTGCTGGGCCTTGTCGCTCGACCCCCCGCAGCGCGGGCAGTCCAGCTCTGCGCCCATGTCGTCCCCCGGTACCCACCTTTGAGTCACCAGGTCATTCTGGGCGGTCACCGGCCGGGCCGCGTCCACCAAGCGGGTGGGATGGGTCGGCCGTCCGGCCGAGCAGCCGGCCGCTCAGGCGGGCGTCGGCTCCTCCTCGTCGGCCGGGCAGCAGCGGTACTCCTGCGCCTTGTCGAGCAGCTCGATTTGCCGCGCCAGGAGCTTGTTCTCCAGCTCCATCCGGTCCAGCTCGAGGGAGATCTTGCGCTGCAGCTCGGGCTCGCAGACGTCGCACTCGTCCAGGCAGCCCTTGACGATCACCCCGGCTGTCGGCAGGGATGCCGTCCGCTCGAAGTCGATCTCGGCCTTGATCTGGCTGGAGACCTCGCCGGTGGCCTTGTCGAGCAGGCCCTTCTCGATCAGGGAGCGGTCGACCTCGGCCAGCGTCTTGCGACGGACGTCGGCCGGCAGCGCCGTGATGGCCACCGGGGTGAAGGCCGCGGTGCTTCGGACGAGAGCGACGGCTCCCGCCGCCGTTGTGGCGCGGGCGTACTGGGCCTCGCTCTGCAGGCCCCGCTGCTCGATCTCCAGGCGGGCGGACTGGGTGGCCGGCACCTCCTGCGGGATGGTGGCGAGCTGCCCCACCGAGCGCACCGGGTTGGCGAGGACCGGGGTGGGCGCCGCCGGGTCGATCACCCGGCGTTCGATCGACACCAGCTCGAACTTGATCGTCTCGCACTTGTTCAGCCGGTAGAACAGGAAGGTCACCGCGTGGCACTGGTTGTGGTTGGTGAACTCCCTGGACGACGACTCGTAGTGGTCCTCGGACTCGCCCTGCTGATGGGTCCGTGTCGACACCTCGCCGACGGACAGCGTGTGCGCCTTGCGGGTGGCCTCGACCGACATGCTCTCCGCCATCGAGGCGTGGGCCCGGTGCTCCCGTAGGTACTCGGCGGTGGACTCGGCGTTGTGGCTGCCCTTCGCGTTGGCATCGGCACTGGCGGAGAAGAAGCCGATGCCACCGCTGGCGTCGCCGTGGAAGTCCCACGACCCCTGGTCGGTGTTCCGGCTGGAGCCGTTGTCAGTGCTGTTCTGGTCTGACATCGCGGCCCGCAGCGCCGACATCCGGTACTGCTCCTCGGACATCTGTTCGCTGCGCCAGCTGAGGTTGCTCTCGCTGTCGAAGCTGAACCGGCTCCGCCGGTCCGTCGTCGCCAGCCGCACCTTCTCGCCGGGGAGCAAGGTCGTGCTGTAGATCGGGTCACCGAGCGCGAGCGGTCCGGAGCAGCGTGAGAAGCGGGTGTGCAGGATCACCTCGACGCTCACGGTCTGCTCGTTCGGACCGCGCTGCGAGGTCGGGTAGACCAGCCGGCGGCGCATGTCCATCACGTCGCACGGCGGGCACTCCTCCAGGGTGGGACAGCAGGGCACCACGACGCCCTTGTTCTCGGCCATGAGCACACCCCTTCCTCCCGTGTCGGGTCAGGGCATGGAGCGTGCTCATGGCGCGTCACCGCGGCATCACCGCCGAAGACCTACGGTCCAGTAGCGAGGGGTTGGGCTCCGTTTGTTCGTACTACCGGACCGTAGGTCGCCGTTGTTGGGCTCGGGCCCAGGTGGGCGGGCTCAGCGCGCCGGTTGCAGCGGCAGCTCGTCGAGCGCGTCCAACTCATCGTCCAGCTCCAGCGGAAGTGCCTTTGCCCCGTGCAGTTCGACGCGGGGCATCACCCGGCCCAACCACTCCGGCAGCCACCACGCCCGCGAGGCCAGCAGCGTCATCGTCGCTGGCAGCAGCACCATCCGGACCGCGTCCACCAGGATCGCGGTGGCCAGCGCGATGCCGATCATCTTGACCTCGACGAGCGGGTCGGCGGCGAAGCCAGCGAAGACCGCCACCATGATCGCGGCCGCGCTGGTGACCACCCGAGCGGTCGAGCCGAGTCCGGTCAGCACGCTGCGCTGCGGGTCACCGAGCCGCAGCCACTCCTCGCGGACCCCGGACATGATGAACACCTCGGAGTCCATCGACAGGCCGAACAAGATCGCGAAGGTGATCACCGGCAGATAGGCAGGGATCGGCGCTCCGGCCGGCGTCACGCCGGTCATCCTGGACGGGTGGACCGGACGGTCATCCTGCGCATCGCCGAGCCGCTGCAGCTGTTCCTGGCTCCGCGGCGGCAGGGCACCGACGTCGAGGTCTCGTGGGACGGCGAGGCCTCGCTGGGGCACGTCGTCGAGTCGGTCGGGGTGCCACTAATCGAGGTGGGTGCGCTGCGGGTGGACGGCGAGTCGGTGCCCGCCAGCACCCGACCCCGGCCGGCGGTGCCGGTGGTCGTCGTCCCGGCTGACCGCCCGCAACCGATGCCGACATCGCGGTTCGTGCTCGACGTCCACCTCGGTGCGCTGGCGCGCCGGCTGCGGCTACTGGGGCTGGACGCCGCCTACCGCAACGACGCCGACGACGACGAGCTGGTCGCCCAGGTGCTCGCCGAGCGCCGGCTGCTGCTCACGCAGGACCGCGGCCTGCTCAAGCGCAAGGTGCTGCGGGACGGTGCGCGGTGGGCCGCCTACGTGCGGGGGAGCCGACCGGACGCTCAGCTGGCTGACGTCCTCGACCGGTTCGCCCCTCCGCTGGACCCGCTGAGCCGCTGCGTGGCCTGCAACGCGGTGCTGGCCGACGTGGCCAAGGCGGACGTCGTGGACCGGATCCCGGCGGGCACCCGCCGGCGCTACGACGACTTCCGCGGGTGCGCGGCGTGCGGGCGGGTCTACTGGCGGGGCGCGCACGCGCGGCGCCTCGACCAGATCCTGGCTGTCGGTGCCCCGCAGTACCGTCGAGACGATGCACGAGACGCCTGACGACCTGGACCGGCTGCAGCGGCTGCTCGACGCGAGCGACGCGGCCGCGGGCACCCACCTGCGCAGCATCATCACCGCGGAGCGGCGGCTGTCCGCGGCCGAGGTATGCGCCCGGCTGTCGGGGAAGTGCCTGCTGGCGCTGGCGACGGTGACCGCGGACTGCCGGCCCATCGTCGGGCCGGTCGACGGGATCTTCTACCGGGGCAGCTTCCACTTCGGCTCGTCGCCGGACTCGCTACGGTTACGGCACATCGCACACCGGCCGCAGGTCAGCGCGACGCACCTGCCGGGCGAGCACCTCGCGGTCACCGTGCACGGCCGCGCCGAGTCGGTCGACGTCCGGTCCAGCCCCGACGCGGGCTTCCGCGCCGCGCTGCTCGAGGTGTATGTCCCGCAGTACGGGCCGGAGTGGGAGGACTTCCTCGACTCCGGCCCGATGTACGCCCGCATCAAGGCGTCGCGCATGTTCACCTTCCACCTGGACGCCGAACCGCCGACAGGCTGAGCCCGTCGGCGTCCCACGGGGCGTCCCCCTCAGCCGGTAGTCGAGGCGTTCGCGACGAGGGTCCAAGCGATCGAGTGCGCGGTGGCGATCGGGATGGCGAAGCCGATCCCGATGCCGATGCTGCCGGGGGTCCCCAGACTGCGGCCACCCGCACAGCAGGGACCCTTCATCCGGACGGGTTGGGGCGGAGGCCGTGGCGGACCAGGCGCACGGTCGCCTCGCTGACCATCGTGACGTCGGCCCCGGCCTCGACCTCGCGCGTCGCGGCGTCGAGCAGCCCCTGCACAAGCGCCACGCCCAGCTCGGCGTCGGGCACCGCCAGCTCGTCGAAGGCGGCCCCCAGCGGGGCGGCCAGCTCGCCGTGCAGCCGAACCAGCTCGGTCCGGCAGGACGCCGGCAGCTGGGCGCCGGCCAGCGCGCCGGCCATCTTGTGCTCGCCGTCGGCCACGAGCCGCAGGCTGGTCCGCAGGTAGGCGTCGACGCGTGGCCAACCGGCGTCCTCGGCCTCCACCGCGGTGCGCACCGTCGCCGTCCAGCGGGCGAACGCGTCCACGGCCAGCTCGGCGAGCAGGTCGCCGGCGGTCGGGAAGTACTCGTAGACGCTGGACCGGGCCAGCCCGGCTGCGGCGCCCACCGCTCTCGGGGTGACCGCGGCGGCCCCCTGCTCGAGCAGCAGCGCTCTGGCGGCCGTCATCAGCGCGGCGTGCTGCCGGACGCGGTGCTCCGCGACCGTCGGTGCGCTGATGCGGGGGCTCACGCGCCCAGTCTGCCGTCGGACATGTGCAGCACGCGGTCGGCGTGCCCGAGGATCGCCGGGTCGTGGGTGACCATGACCGCGGCGGTGCCCACCTCGTGGGTCTCGTCGGCGAGCAGCTGGACCACCTCGTGCGCCCGCTCGTGGTCGAGCGCGGACGTCGGCTCGTCGACGAGCAGGACGTCGGGGGAGGTCATCAGGGCGCGGGCGATGCCGACCCGCTGCCGTTCGCCGCCGGAGAGCTGGTGCGGCCTGCGGTCAGCCCGGTGGCTCATGCCCACCGACGCGAGCAGCTGATCGGCGCGCTCGCGGTCGGCCGGGGTGATCCGGCCGTCCAGGTGGCGGACCAGCAGCAGCTGTTCGCGAGCGGTCAGCGACGGCAGCAGGTTGGCCGTCTGGAACACGTAGCCGATGCGCTCCCGGCGAAGCCGGGTGCGGTCGCGGTCTGAGAGGGAGCCCAGTTCGTGGGTGCCCACGACGACGGTGCCCGCGGTCGGCTGGATGAGGGCGCCGGCCACGGCGAGCAGGCTGGACTTTCCCGACCCGGACGGCCCGACCACGGCGACCAGTTCGCCGGCGGCCACGTGCATCGAGATGTCGTCCAAGGCCGTGACCGAGGTGTCCCCGTCGCCCAGGCGCAGGGTGACCCCGCGCAGCTGCAGGCCGGCGGTCATCGGTTGCCTCCCAGGGCGATCAGCGGGTCGACGGCGGTGACCCGGCGGACGGCGCCAAGCGCGCCCACCAGACCGAGCACCACGAGCAGCAGGCAGCTGGCCAGCACCGACCCCGCCTCCAGCGAGAACGGCACCCCGCTGCCGATCAGCGCGCCGAGGCCCACCCCCACGAGCGCGCCGACCACAGTGGCCCCGACCAGGACGGCGAGGACCTGTGCGGCGGCGTCCCGCAGCAGGTAGCGGCTGGAGCCGCCGAGCGCCTTCACCAACGCGATCTCGTGCCGGCGCTGCACCGTCCAGACGGTGAAGAAGGCGCCCACGACGAGCGCCGAGATCAGGTACAGGAACAGCCGGATCAACGTCATGGTGGCGGTCTCGGCGGTGTAGCCGGGGGAGGCCGCGTAGGACGTCACAACCGTGATCGTGTGGGTCCCGAGCTGCTGGTCCGCGGCCGCGGCCGCGGTGTCGGTACCCGGGGCCAGCTGCAGCGCGACCGCGGTGGCCTGGTCGTAGGCCGTGGCCGGCACTGTCCCCGGCAGCCCGTAGTGCACCTCCTGCCAGACCGTCAGCGGTGCCAACACCACTCCTACGTGCCCGAACGAGGCCTCGCCCACGGTGCCGACGACCTGGAGCTTGGTGCCCACCCGGTCCACCGTCAGCGTGTCACCGACCCGGATCCCGGCGTCCAGCAGCTTCTGCGAGATCAGGACGCCGTTCGAGCCGGCGCTCAGCGCGCTGCCCTCCTTGGGCTGCGGCGCCAGGAACGAGCCCGGCTCGACCCCGAACAGCGCGAGGTCCACCTCGTCGCCGCGCTGCGAGGTCGCGTGCGCCAGCAGATTGCCATAGGGCGTGGAGGCCTTCACTCCGGAGACCTTCGCCCAGCCCTGCCAGGTCGGACGCTGGACGACCGACCGGGAGAACAGGTCACCGGTGACCCCGGACTCGAACGCGAAGTGCGTCGCGGGCAGGGCGCGCAGCCCGGAGATGCCGTCCCGCACCAGCCCGCTGGACATCCCGCTGAGCAGCACCGACAAGACGGCGATCAGCGCGACCACCGAGCCCATGAGCAGGAACCGACCACGAGCGAACTTCAGCTCGCGCAACGCCAGGAACACGGTGACCTCCCATGCCGACACCATGTCGGCAAGAGGTCAGACGCTAGCAGAGGCGGTCCGGTGCAGCGCCCGGCGGCCCATCCAGATCAGGGCCGCACCGACCGCGACCTACGTCGGCTGGAAGAAGTTGAGCTTTTGATGACGGCCAGCTCCACGACGATCCAGCCGATGACCAGCACGCCGGTGACCACTGCCGCCCGGTCGGTCCGCGGGTCGCCGCGCCAGGCCTACCAGGCCAGCACGGTCGACGGGACGGCGACGATGACGGTGAGCACGAAGCCGCCCAGTACCGGGCTCGCGAACGGCAGCCGGGCGGTGACCTGGGCCCTGAGGTCGAGGAACCCCAAGGCCAGCCCGAGTGCCCCCGCGTACCCGGACAGGGCGACCAGCCCGGCCAACCCGGCCAGCCCGGTCCGCCGTCGTCCGCCCCGTCCTGGCCTGCCATTCACGTCGTTGCCTCCACCCGTTGCCTGAGCCCGCGGAGCATCCCGGTCGCCATGACGTGGTCGGCCGGCACGATCAGCGCCGGGTAGCCGTCGTTCACCCACCACGGGCGGACCCAGCCCCGGTTGCGGACCAGCGGCCGGGTGCGCCCGGCGTCCTCCCGCAGGTCGAACGTCCAGACCCAGTCCAGTGCGGCCCCGAACCGGTCCCGCCAGCCAGGGGGCAGGTGGGTGCGGGAGTGCAGGACCAGCGCGCGCGGCGGGTCGACCTTCTCGACGACGAACCACGCCGTCCCCGGGGCGCCGTCCGGGACCGTGTCGCCGACCTGCAGGTCGCGGACCAGCGCCGGGTCGAGGCGGTTGGCGCTGGCCCAGGTGCCCGGGAACAGCAGCCGGTCCACCCAGCGTGGGGTGTACCAGCCGCCCCGGTGCCAGCCGACCTGGGTCAGCCAGGGCCACACCTGCGCGGCGGGCGCGTCGATGGTGATCGCATGGTTGGTCACCAGCGACGGGCGCTCCACCAAGTCGTCCCGGGCAGCGAGCAGGCCCGCTCCGCCGTGGTGGACCCGGACTGCCGCCCGAGGATCTGCCCAGCGAGCACGGCACCCAGCGCGGCACGCTAACGACAGCGACGACATGGGCGGACACGGTCAGCCCTCCGGGCGGCCGGTCCGACGCAGGTTGCGGAAGAAGAAGATCAGCGGGACCAGCCCGACCACCGCGAGGACGGCGAACGCGGGGACGAGTGCGGCCGAGACCACCGTGGCCGACGGGTCTGCCCGATGGCCGAACCACTGGTCGGTGGCAAATGCCCACGCTCTCGAGGACCCACATGACCAGCACTGAGGGGACGACGAGGTGGCCCCACGGCCGGCGCTGCCACAACCACCGGGCGGCGACCGCCATGAGCGGCAGCCACACCGCGAGGTCCTGGAGGTACACGGGGTTGCTGATCAGGCCGGTGCCGTCGAGCATCGCGGCCGGGTCGCCGTCCGTCAGCGCCCGGGTGATCGGGCCGAGCCAGGCCAGCGCGTTCAGCGTGACGATGACCCAGGCGTAGCCGGCCAGCCCTCGCACGGGCAGCCGGTCGGTGAACCGCTGGCTCAGACCGGGTACGTCGGTGTTCACCAGGACGGCGACGACCGACCACAGGCCAGCGACAGCATCGCGACGTACCCCAAGAAGAGGTTGTTCATGGGGGACGCGGACACGAACATCAGCGCGTTGTCGAGCAGGTAGCCCGGGCCGCCGAGCCAGCCGAGCACAGCGCCGGCGGACCCCCGCCTGGCCCAGGCGAGCGCCACGGCGGTCAGCGGCACGCCGAGCACCAGCACCACGAGCGCGGTGCCGCGGGCCGAACCGTTCATGGCCGCGGGGCCGCGCAGCACCGACGGGACGAAGAACGTGGCGGCGCCGACCACCGCCGAGACGGTCAGCGCACCCGCGGTCAGCCAGCAGGCGGCGCCGGGCGGCGGTGCCACCCCGGGCGCGGTGAGCAGACGATGGGGACGCTGGACGGCTCGGGTGGACGCGGCCAAGAGACCTCCTCCGCACAGGTTCGCACGACGACGCACCCAGGCTCCGTCGGTGGGGCGGCCGGTGCCCAGGGCAGAACGTCCGGCCCGCTGTGCGCGCGGCCGAGACGAGGCAGGATGATCGAGACGAAGGGGGTGGGCCGGGATGGCGCCATCGCGACCGGGACAGGCGGTACTGGCTGCGCTCGCGGCGGCGGCCGCGGGAGGCCTCGCGGCGGCCGGCGGCTACGCCGCCCTGCTGCGCCGTCCGCTGCCCAAGACCTCGGGGGAGCTGCGGATCGCCGCGCTGCACGCGCCGGTCGAGGTGGTGCGGGACCGCTGGGGCATCCCGCACATCTACGCCGGCGACCTGCACGACCTGTTCCTCGCGCAGGGCTACGTGCACGCGCAGGACCGGCTGTGGCAGCTCGACTTCAACCGTCGGCTGGTCGCGGGCCGGCTGGCCGAGGTTCTCGGCGAGGTGGCCGTCCCCCTGGACCGGTGGATGCGGACCCTGAGCATGCGGCACGTGGCCGAGCAGGAGCCCGCCCTCGTCGGGGCGGAGCAGCTGGCGCTGGTCGAGGCGTACGCCGAGGGGGTCAACGCCCGGATCGGGGAGGGCCGGCTGCCGGTGGAGTTCACCCTGCTGCGGTTCCGCCCGGAGCCGTGGACGGCGGTGGACTCCTTCTCCTGGGTCAAGATGATGGCCTGGTCGCTGTCGGTGAACTGGGAGGCCGAGATCCTGCGGGCCCAGCTCGTCGAGCGGCTCGGCCCCGAGCTGGCCGCGGAGCTGGAGCCCCCGTACGCGGCGGGACGGCCGTTCATCGTCCCCGAGGGCGTCGACTACTCGTGCATCGGCGGCACCGCGGTGCGCCGCAGCCACGCCGCGCAGGAGCTGGCCGGACCGTCGGCCGTCGACGGCATCGGCAGCAACAACTGGGCGGTCAGCGGCCGGCTGACCAACACTGGGAGACCGTTGTTCGCCAACGACATGCACCTGGGCCTGACCGTCCCGGCCATCTGGTACGAGAACCATCTCTCCGCGCCCGGGTTCGAGGTCACCGGCGTGAGCTTCCCGGGGCTGCCGGCCGTGGTCTCGGGACACAACGGCCAGGTCGCGTGGGGGTACACGAACGGGTTCGCCGACGTCCAGGACCTCTACCTCGAGCGACTGCGGCGCACCGACGACGGACGCGTCGAGTACGAGGTCGAGGACGGCTGGGCGCCGGCGGAGGTGCGGCGGGAGTCCATCGCGGTCAAGGGTGGCGACCCGGTCGTGGAGGAGGTGGTGGTCACCCGGCACGGGCCGGTGATCAACCTGCTGTCCGACCTGGCCGGTGAGCAGCCGCTGGCCCTGCGGTGGACGGCCCTGGAGCCGAACGCGATGCTCGAGGTGCTGTTCTCGATCACCAAGGCGACCAGCTGTTCGGACATGAGGGAGCGGCTGCGCGACTGGCACACCCCGGTGCAGAACGTCGTCTACGCCGACGTCCACGGCTCGATCGGCTACACCTACGCCGGTCGCGTGCCGGTGCGGGCCAAGGGGGACGGCCGGCTGCCGGTGCCCGGCTGGACCGGTGAGTACGAGTGGACCGGCACGGTGCCCTACGAGGACCTGCCGCACCTGGCGGACCCGGAGACCGGGTACATCGTCACCGCGAACAACCGGGTCGTCGACGAGGGCTACCCGTACTGGCTGGGCAACGACTTCGTGTCGGGCAACCGGGCCGATCGCATCCACCAGCTGATCGCCGAGGCCGGGGTCGTGGACATCGCCACGATCCAGCGGATGCACCTGGACCGGGTCTCGCTGCCGGCCCGCCGGTTCACCGCCGTCCTGAGCCGGTTGGAGACGGACGACCCCCGGCTGAGCGCCGTCCTCGACCGCATGCGCCGGTGGGACGGCACGCTCGGCACCGAGTCGCCGGAGGCGACGGTCTACGAGGTCCTGGTCAACACCCTCGCCTGCCGGCTGCTCACTCCGCGGCTGGGACCGCTGACCGCGCACTACCTGGGCAAGGGGCTCACCCCGGTGCTGGCCGAGCAGAGCCTGATGGGGGAGCGCTGCCACGAGTGGCTCGAGTCGGTCCTCGACCAGCCGGACTCGCACTGGTTCGACCTCGGCGGCGGCGAGCGCCGCGACGACCAGCTGCTCGTCGCGCTGCGCGAGACGGTGGACCGGCTGACCGAGAAGCTCGGCCCGGACGTGGACTTCTGGGCGTGGGGCCGGATGCACACACTGACCCTGCGCCACCCGTTGGGCGCGCAGCGGCCGCTGGACCGGCTGCTCAACCGCGGGCCGTACCCGATGGGCGGCGACGCCGACACGATCTGGAACAGCCAGGTCGCCAGCCATGACCCGGAGAACACCGAGCTGCCGATGATCGGCCCGCCGTTCCGGTTCATCGCTGACCTGGGTGACCTCAGCCGTAGCCTCGGCCAGCTGCTGCCCGGGCAGTCCGGGCAGCCGACCAGCCCGCACTACGCCGACAACATCGTCGAGTGGCTGGCCGGGGAGTACCACCCGCTGTACACGGACCGGGTCCGGGTGCTGGCCGCGGCCGAGGCCACCCTCCGGCTGCTCCCCACCCCCTGACCCCCCGAACCATGCGAGCTGAGGCGAGGCAGGGGTGAGATGAGGGCGAGGTCGGTCTACTACGCGCTGGCGGTCACCGACACCGTGCTGGCGGCCGCGGTACTGAACCGCCCGCGCTGGGCGACCAAGCCGCTGCTCATGCCCGTGCTGATGGTCGGCGCCGACCGGCGCAGCCAGCGGGCGCTCGCGCTGTCCTGGGCCGGGGACGTCGCACTCATGGGTAACGGCAAGGCCGCCTTCACCGCCGGGCTGGGCAGCTTCCTGGGCGCGCAGGTGGCCTGGATCGACGCCCTGCGGTCGCGCCCCGGTGGCGGCCTCGTGCGGCGGCGCCCCGTGGTCGCCGTTCCCTACCTCGTCACCTTGGCCGGCCTCAACGCGTACCTGTGGCGGCGCAGCGGGTCGGACCGAATCCCGGTCCTGGTCTACAGCGCCGTCCTCACCGCGATGGCGCTGGCCGCGGCAGACTCGGGCGACCCCGCGACCGCCGCGGGCGGGGCGCTGTTCCTCGCTTCGGATGCGCTGATCGCGTTGGACCGGTTCGGTGACGTGCACCTGCCCGGGCACGACGGCTGGGTGATGGGCACCTATACCGCCGCGCAGGCGCTGCTCGCCGGGCCGCCGTCCGGCTAGAAGTGCGAAGGGGCTACGGGCTCCATCGGCGTCACGAGGGCGACACGTCGTGGATGACCGTCAGGTCAGTGAACTCCGGCGGTCCGTCGAACAGCTCCGCCATCGTCGCCTGCACTGACTGCAGACCCTCCTGACGCCGCGGGTCCTGCTCGCGGGCTCGGGCCTTTTCCTCGCTCTCGAAGACGACCAGGACGTAGGCCCGAGCCGGGTCCTTCTGGTCCTGCATGAGCATGGTTCGCAACAGGCCCGAGTCCGGTGGCTCGATGGCCTGCAACTGCTCGAACAGGCGAGGCACATCCTGCTCGAGGCTTGGCTTGACGTGCATCTTGATCAGTTGAGCCCACATGCCAGAACCCCCATCAGAAATTGCGGGCCATCCCCGCATGCCGTGAGGGTGACACACCCAGGTGGTGCCGGTCGACGAATCGCGGAGGACGGTGGGCGCCACCGCTCGTCCTTCGCCTGCGGCCGCGGTTGCCCCGGGACAACCGTGCCGTTGGGTTTCGTCGCTGGGAAGCTCGCGGGTCCCCCACACTGATGTCGCGCGCGCGACATCAGTGTGGGCGCCGGGACGGAACGGTGGGGCGTCATGGACATGGACTTGGTCGACCAGGTGGTCGAGGTCGCCCAGCGAGTGGTTGCCAGCGGTGGGATCTCGGCGAACGGTCACGGCAACGTCAGCATCCGGGTCCCGGGCGCGGCGGAGATGTACTTCACCGCCGCGCCCTCGCTGCGCGACCATCCCCGCTCGGCCGTGGTGCGCGTGGGCCTGGACGGAACGCTGTTGGAGGGCGACCTGCCCCCGATCCAGGGGGCGGTGGTCGCGATGCACACCGCGATGTACGCCGACAGTGCCGAGGTTGGGTGCGTGCTGCACACCCACTCGCCGTATGCCACCGCCTATGCGGTCGCGCACCGGCCCATCGGGTGCTGGAACGAGGCGCTGGCGATGTTCGGCCTGCCGCACGGGGTGCCGGTGGCCGGGTACGGGCCGCGCGGCTCCGACGAAGCGGTCGCGAACATCCGAGCCGCCGTGCTGCCAGGGGTGCCCGCCGTGCTGTTGGCCAACCACGGTGTGCTGGTGTTCCATCGCTCTCCTGAGCTCGCGATCCTGGTCGGTGGCGTCATCGAGGAGGCCGCTCAGGCGGGGGCGAACGCGGGCAGCCTCGGTGGACCGGTCGAGATCCCGGAGCCGTTGCGGGCTGCGGCGTTGCAACGCGCGATGTCCTTCGACGACCGCGGAACCCAGCACGCGTAACTCGCCTGCGCCAGTCCTGACGTACGGCTCGTCTCGTCCGGCTGGCCGACGGCACCACCGGGCCGATTGTCCCCGGTCCGGCTGGCTACCATCGGGCAGGTCGGCGGCTGAGGAGAACACATGGTGCGAGGGCGATGCGCGGCCGGGCTGCTGGCGGTGGTCGCACTCGTCGGCGGGCTGCTGGCCGTTGCCCTGGCCGGCTCGGCCGGAGCGGCGACCTGCAGCCCCACGCGGCTCGCGGTGCAGACCGGTGCGGACGCGGGCGCGTCGAGCGTGGTCACCACGCCGGTCCGGACGACGGCCGCGGCCCTGGGCGCAGTGCCCACGCCGGCGCTGCCGCTGCCCGCGACCCGGGTCGCCCCCACCGAGAGCACCGGGTACGAGGTCAGCGCCACGATGGTCGGCTACCAGCTCGACAGCGGCGGGGACCTGCGGCTGTACCTGCGTGACGCCACCGGAGCGCCGCTCGTCGCTGACATCCCCGACCCGGCTTGTGTCGCCGCGGGCAGCCCGTTCGCCGCGGCCATCACCGCCGTCCGCACGGCGTTCTCGGCGTCCTACTCGGGCACCTCCACCGTCACAGCCGCGAACGTGCCGGTGCTGGTGAGCGGGGTCGGCTACTTCGATGCGGCCGGTGACCCGCAGGCCGCACCGAACGGGGTGTCCTTGCATCCGGTGTTGTCGCTGCAGCTCAACCAGCCACTCACCGCGGTGGACCGCATCGGGGGGGCCAGCCGGTACGAGACGGCGGCCCTGGCCTCGACGGCGGCGTTCCCCTCCGGGGCCTCGGTGGTGTTCGTCGCGTCCGGGGCCGGCTTCCCGGACGCGCTCGCCGGCGGGGCCGCCGCGGCCGCCCGCCACGCCCCCGTGCTGCTCGTCCAGCCGGACGCCGTCCCGGCCGCCACTTCGACCGCTCTCGACCGGCTGGCTCCGACCACGGTCGAGGTGCTCGGCGGGACCGGGGCCGTGTCCGACGCGGTTCTGGCCGCCCTGGCCGCGCCCGGCCGGACGGTGCACCGGATCGCCGGACCGGACCGGTTCACCACCGCGGCCATGATCTCGGCCGCGACGTTCGTCCCGAAGCCGGCTGACCTGTTCGTCGCGACCGGCCGTGACTTCCCCGATGCGCTGGCTGGCTCCGCTGCGGCCGGCGCGCTCGGCGTCCCGCTCCTGCTCGTGGACACGAACCGGGTCCCGGCCGCGACCGCCCAGGAGGTCAAGCGGCTGCAGCCGGCCCGGATCACGGTCCTCGGCGGCTCTGGCGCGGTCGGCGCCGCCGTTCTGACGGCACTACAGGCCTACGCGCCCATCCGGCGGCTGGCCGGCGCGAGCCGCTACGCCACCGCCGCGCAGGTCGCCGCCTCCGCCTTTCCGACGGCGAGCCGTGCCTTCCTGGCCACCGGGTTCGGGTTCGCCGACGCACTGGCCGGGGGACCGGCCGCAGCCGCCGTCCGCGCCCCGGTGCTGCTCGCCCAGCCGGCCTGCCTGCCCGCCGAGCCGGCGTCCGAGCTGGCCCGCCTCGACCCCTCGCAGGTGACCCTGCTCGGCGGGACCGGCGCACTTGCAGCCGGCGCCGCCCAGCTGGCCCCGTGCGCGACCTACCAGGCGGTTCCCTACGTCGGCACCGTTCCGTTGCCCAAGGGCTGCATCACTCTCACCCCGGCGATCGTCGGGGTGAAGGTCTACCTCGTGCAGAAGGCGCTCGGCCTGGTCGGGCACAACGAGCGCTACGACGCGGCCACCGTGACCGCTGTCAAGGCGTTCCAGCAGCGCAAGCAGCTGCCGGTGACCGGCCTGGTCGACCGGGCCACCTGGGACGCCCTGGGCACCGGCTACGACTTCTGCCTGGACCGCTACACCGCCCAGCCCACCGTGGCGCCGGCCGCCCCGGTCGCCGACCACATCGCCGCCCTGCTCGCCTTCGCCTCGGCGCAGGCGGGCAAGCCGTACATCTACGGCGGCGCCGGGCCGGTCGGCTACGACTGTTCCGGGCTGGCCCTGCAGGCGATGTACTCCGCGGGCCGGACGATCCTGGGGATCACCACCGACCTGCACGTACAGGCCAGCTTCGCTACCGCCGCCGTGATGTACCGCTCGACGGCGATGCTGCACGTCCCGCTCGCCCAGCGCCGCCCCGGCGACCTGGTCTTCTGGTACAGCGACGTGAGCCACATGGCCGTCTACCTGGGCAACGACCGCATCGTCGAGGCCGTCCGCCCGTTGGTGCGGACCGCCTCGCTGTGGGCGCACGGAACCCCACTGCCGACCGTCGTCCGGCCGTTCCCCGGCTGATCCACTGACGGCAAGACAACTCGCGGACCGTCAGCGGCGCATGCCAAGGTCGGCTCCCATCCGAACGGATGCGGGCTGAACGGAGATGTCATAGGGAACTGGTCATTGCTGCGCGCCGACCTGGCCTGTCGGCTGGTCACACCGGACGACGACGGCTGGGAAGCCGTCCGCTCCGCCAGGCTGCTCACCGTCGACCAGCAGCCAGCCGCCGTCGTCGAGGTGGCCGGGGTCGCCGACGTGCAGGCGGTGCTGCGCTTCGCCGCGGCGCACGACCTGACCGTGGCGGCGCAGCCCGGCGGCCACGGGGCCAGCCGTGCCCTCGACGGCGCCATCCTGGTGCGCACGGGAGCCTTGGATGAGCTGACCGTCGACCCGGCCGCACAGGTCGCCCGGGTCGGCGCTGGCGTCAAGCGGGGCCGGCCGCTGGACGCGCTCGACGGCAGCGGGCTGGTCGGCCTGGTGGGCAGCAACCCCGACGTGTCCGTCGTCGGCTTCCTGCTGGGCGGAGGGCTGTCCTGGTTCGGGCGGCGCCACGGCCTGGCGGCGCACTGCCTGCGGGCGGTCGAGCTGGTCGACGCCACTGGCGTGCACCGTCGGGTGACCGACGAGAGCGACCCCGACCTGATGTGGGCGCTGCGCGGCGGGGGCGGGGACTTCGGCGTGGTCACCGCGGTCGAGATCGACCTGCACCCGGCGCCGGAGATCTACGGCGGCAAGCTGATGTTCCCGATCGAGGACGCCCGCCCGGTGCTGCGGGCGTTCGCGGCCACCTCCCGGCAGGCGCCCGACGAACTGACCCTGTGGGCCAGCCTCATGCACTTTCCACCGGCCCCGTTCCTCCCCGAGCCGATCCGCGGCAAGTCCTTCGCCACGGTGGACGCGATGTTCCTCGGCGCTGTGGAACCGGCCGAGGCGCTGCTGGCGCCGATCCGGGCGGCCGGGACGGTGCTGCAGGACACGACGTCTGTGCTCAGCGCCGGCCAGCTCGGCGGGGTGGCGCAGGAGCCCACGGACCCGACGCCTGGGCTGGACGCGTCCGCGCTGATGCCTGGCTTCGACGATGCGGTGATCGACCGCATCCTCGAGCTCGCCGGCGACGCCAGCCGGACGCCGGTGATGGGCGTGCAGGTCCGCCACCTCGGCGGGGCGCTCGCCCGCGACGTCAGCGGGAACGCCGTGGCCCATCGGATCGAGCACGAGTACCTGCTGTTCGCCCTGGGCATCGCGCCGGCGGTTCCAGCCGTCGCGGCCGGGCTGGCCGAGGTGCGGGCCGGCCTCGCCGCGTACACCGTGGACCAGACGGCATTCACCTTCCTCTCAGCGCACGAAGGCGCCGAGCGGGCCTACGCCCCGGACCGGCTGCAGAAGCTGCAGCCGGTCAAGCGCGCCGTCGACCCGGACACCCGCATCCGCGGCAACCACCCGGTGCTCGGCAGCTAGCCCACCCACGACCGCCGTCCGCGACGCATGATGGGAAGTCGACGCGGGACGTCTCGAAGGTCGTGGTCGCGATGTGGGTGGAACGGCGCGGTGCGGCGGGGCTGGGACCCGCCGGGTGGCTGCTGGCCGCGCTGCTGCTGCTCACCCTCGCCGCGGTCGTCGTCCTCGTGGTGGTGCTGCTGGCCACCCGACGGTCGACGCAGCCGCAGGGGTCGGCATCTACGCCCCCGGCAGCCGGACCGTCGGCGGCTCGAGTCCTGCTCGACGAGCGGCTGGCGAGGGGCGAGATCGACCCGGAGGACTACCAGCGCCGCCGGGCCCTGCTCGAGGGCCCGGACGGCTAACCCGGCGCGGCGCGGCTCCGACCTCTGGGACGGCGTCCGCCGACGTGGTAGAAGCGAATACGGCAGATGCACCGCCGACAGAGGTGAGGCCGTCGATGACACGTGAACCGCAGCAGCCGCTCGCGTCGGTGGTCCGGTCGGCGCTGACGCCGGTCGTCCACGAGCCGGGACCGCTGCTGCTCGCGCTGCACGCCGTGCAGCAGGCCCTGGGGCACGTCCCCGACGACGCTGTGCCGGTCATCGCCGACGAGCTCAACCTCTCGCGGGCCGACATCCACGGGGTGGTCACGTTCTACCGTGACTTCCGCCGGACGCCGGCCGGGCGGACCCAGGTCCGGGTGTGCCGGGCCGAGGCGTGCCAGGCGGTCGGCGGTCAGGCCCTGCTGGACGGCGTGACGCAGCGGCTCGGCGTCGGCGTGGGGGAGACGTCCGTCGACGGCGCGGTCACCGTCGAGGAGGTCTTCTGCCTCGGCAACTGCGCCCTCGGGCCGTCGGCCCTCGTCGACGGCCGGCTGCACGGACGGCTCACGGTGGACCGGCTGGTCGGGCTGCTGCCCTCCGTGCCGACGGCTGAGGAGTCGCAGCGGTGAGCGTCGTCGCCTTCGTGCCCAAGGACGCGTCCGCCCGCTCGGTCGGCGCGGACGACGTGGCGGCCCGGCTGGGCACCGAGGCGGAGCTACGCGGCGTCGACCTGCGCCTGGTGCGCACCGGCTCGCGCGGCGCGCTCTGGCTGGAGCCGCTGGTCGAGGTGGCCGCCGCCGACGGCACCCGGTACGCCTTCGGGCCGGTGGAAGCCGGTGACGTCGAGGCGCTGGTCACGGCCGGGCTGCTCGACGGGCAGCCGGCGGGCGTGTCGCACCGGCTCGCGCTCGGGCCGACCGAGCAGATCGGCTGGCTGCGGGACCAGCACCGGGTCACGTTCGCCCGGGTCGGCGTAATCGACCCGCTGTCGGCCGAGGACTACGTCGCGCACGGCGGCCTCAAGGGCCTGCGGCGGGCGCTGGCCATGAGCCCGGCCGAGGTGGTCGCCGAGGTCACCGCCTCGGGGCTGCGCGGGCGCGGGGGGGCCGGCTTCCCAGCGGGCGTCAAGTGGGGCACCGTGCTGGCCGCGGACGGCATGGCCGGGCCGAAGTACATCGCCTGCAACGCCGACGAGGGTGACAGCGGGACCTTCGCCGACCGGATGCTCATCGAGGGTGACCCGTTCTGCCTGCTCGAGGGAATGGCCATCGCCGCGCACGCCGTCGGCGCCAGCCACGGCTACGTCTACCTGCGCTCGGAGTACCCCGACGCGGCCGTGACGCTACGGCGGGCCATCGAGACCGCCACCGCCCTGGGCTGGCTGGGCCGGTCGGTGCTCGGCTCGTTGCTGGCCTTCGACGTGTCCGTCCGGGTCGGCGCCGGGGCGTACATCTGCGGCGAGGAGACCTCCATGCTGGAGAGTCTCGAGGGCAAGCGGGGGGTGATCCGGGCCAAGCCCCCGCTTCCTGCGATCGCGGGCCTGTTCGGGCGGCCGACGGCGGTCAACAACGTGCTTACCCTCGGGACCGTGCCGGCCGTCCTGGCCGGCGGGGCGCAGGGGTACGCCGACCTCGGCGTGGGCCGCTCCCGCGGCACCCAGGTCTTCCAGCTGGCCGGCAACGTCGCACGCGGCGGAATCGTCGAGACCGCGTTCGGACTCTCCCTCGGCGAGCTGGTCGTGGGCTGGGCCGGCGGGACTGCGACCGGCCGGCCGGTCCGCGCTGTCCAGGTCGGCGGTCCGCTCGGCGCCTACCTGCCGCCGTCCCGCTTCGACCTGCCCATGGACTACGAGGCGTTCGCCGCCGAGGGGGCGATGGTCGGCCACGGCGGCGTCGTCGTGTTCGACGACTCGGTCGACCTGGCCCAGCAGGCCCGGTTCGCCATGGAGTTCTGCGCCACGGAGTCCTGCGGCAAGTGCACCCCGTGCCGGGTCGGCGCCGTCCGCGGGGTCGAGGTCATCGACCGGATCGTCGCCGGCGTGGACCCCGAGCAGAACGTCCAGCTGCTGACCGACCTGTGCGAGGTCATGACCGACGGCTCGCTGTGCGCCATGGGCGGGCTGACGCCACAGCCGGTGCTCTCGGCGCTGGCGCACTGGCCGGAAGACTTCCGGCGGCGAACTGGTGACAGTGCGACCACGGAGGTGGCGGTATGAGCCTGCTCGACGAGATCGACCGCGGCACCCCCGCCGCCCCAGGCGAGGCCACCGTCACGCTGACCGTCGACGGCCAGCCGGTGGCGGTCCCGCCCGGTACCTCGGTGCTGCGCGCCGCGTCGCTCGCCGGCATCGACGTCCCCAAGCTGTGCGCCACCGAGAGCCTGGAGCCGTTCGGGTCCTGCCGGCTGTGCGTCGTCGAGGTGGAAGGCGTCAAGGGCACGCCGGCGTCCTGCACGACACCCTGCTCCGACGGCATGGTCGTGCACACGCAGACCCCGCGG
Source organism: Actinomycetes bacterium (assembly GCA_036510875.1). NCBI lineage: Bacteria > Bacillati > Actinomycetota > Actinomycetes > Actinomycetes bacterium. Next base: position 4,640 of record DATCDE010000194.1, on the reverse strand, counting down.
CTGGAGAAGCTGCGCCGCGGTGTCATCGAGCTGTACATCTCCGACCACCCGCTGGACTGCCTCACCTGCGCGGCGAACGGCGACTGCGAGCTGCAGGACATGGCCGGCGTGGTCGGGCTACGCGACGTCCGGTACGGCTACGCGGGGGACAACCACCTCGGCGAGGCCATCGACACGTCCAACCCGTACTTCGACTTCGACTCGAGCAAGTGCATCGTCTGCTCCCGTTGCGTGCGCGCCTGCGACGAGATCCAGGGCACCTTCGCGCTGACCATCGCCGGGCGTGGCTTCGACTCCCGGGTCAACCCGAGCCAGGGCGACACCTTCTTCGACTCCGAGTGCGTCTCCTGCGGCGCCTGCGTGCAGGCCTGCCCGACTGCGACGCTGCAGGAGAAGACGGTCGTCGAGCTCGGCATGCCCACCCGCACGGTCCTCACCACGTGCGCGTACTGCGGCGTGGGCTGCTCGTTCAAGGCCGAGCTCAAGGGCGACCAGGTGGTCCGGATGGTGCCCTACTCCGGCGGCGGTGCGAACGAGGGGCACTCCTGTGTGAAGGGGCGCTTCGCCTGGAGCTACGCCACCCACAAGGAGCGGGTGCTCACCCCGATGATCCGGGAGCGGACCACCGACCCGTGGCACGAGGTCTCCTGGGACGAGGCCATCGGCGACACCGCGCAGCGGCTGCTGCAGATCCAGGCCGAGCACGGGGTGGGCGCGATCGGCGGGATCACGTCGTCCCGCTGCACGAACGAGGAGGTCTACGTCGTCCAGAAGATGGTCCGGGCGGCGTTCGGCAACAACAACGTCGACACCTGCGCCCGGGTCTGCCACTCGCCCACCGGCTACGGGCTCAAGCAGACCTTCGGCACCTCCGCGGGCACCCAGGACTTTGCCAGCGTGGCCAAGGCCGACGTCGTCGTCATCATCGGGGCGAACCCCACCGACGGGCACCCGGTGTTCGCCTCCCGGCTCAAGCGGCGGCTACGGCAGGGCGCACAGCTGATCGTCGTCGACCCGCGGCGCATCGATCTGGTGCGCTCCCCGCACATCGAGGCGGCGCACCACCTGCAGCTGCGTCCTGGCAGCAACGTGGCGGTCGTCAACGCGATGGCCCACGTCGTCGTCACCGACGGGCTGATGGACGACGCCTTCGTGGCCGAACGCTGCGAGGGCACCGAGGAGTGGCTGGACTTCATCCGCCGGGAGGAGAACAGCCCGGAGGCGCTGGCGGAGGTCACCGGCGTCCCCGCTGCCGAGGTGCGGGCTGCCGCGCGGCTCTACGCGAGCGCGCCCAACGCGGCCATCTACTACGGGCTGGGCGTGACCGAGCACAGCCAGGGCTCGACCATGGTCATCGGGATGGCCAACCTGGCCATGGCGACCGGCAACATCGGCCGCGAGGGCGTCGGGGTCAACCCGCTGCGCGGGCAGAACAACGTGCAGGGCTCCTGCGACATGGGCTCGTTCCCGCACGAGCTGCCGGGGTACCGGCACGTGTCGGACGACACCGTGCGGGAGACCTTCGAGACCCTGTGGGGCCGCGAACTGGTCGCCGAGCCGGGGCTGCGGATCCCGAACATGTTCGACGCCGCCATCGACGGCAGCTTCCGGGCGCTGTACATCCAAGGCGAGGACCTCGCACAGTCCGACCCGAACACCCAACACGTGCTGCACGCGCTCGGGTCGATGGACCTGGTCGTCGTCCAGGACCTGTTCCTCAACGAGACCTCGAAGCTGGCCCACGTGTTCCTGCCCGGAACGTCGTTCCTGGAGAAGGACGGGACCTTCACCAACGCCGAACGCCGGATCAACCGGGTCCGGCCGGTGATGGCGCCGGCGACCGGCAAGCACGAGTGGGAGATCGTCTGCGAGGTCGCCCAGGCCATGGGCTACCCAATGCGCTACGAGCACCCCAGCCAGATCATGGACGAGATCGCGCTGATCACGCCCACGTTCGCTGGCGTCTCCTTCGAGCACCTCGACCGGGTGGGCAGCCTGCAGTGGCCGTGCAACGCGCAGGCTCCCGAGGGCACCCGGATCATGCATGTGGACCGGTTCGTGAGGGGCAAGGGCCAGCTCCTCCCGACGCGGTACGTGCCGACCACGGAGCGCTCGAGCCGGCGCTACCCGCTCATCCTTACGACCGGGCGGATCCTCACGCAGTACAACGTGGGCGCGCAGACCCGGCGCACCGAGAACGTGCGGTGGCACCCGGAGGACGTGCTCGAGATCCACCCGCACGACGCCGAGGTCCGGGGCGTCGAGGACGGCGACCTGGTGCTGCTGGCCTCACGGGTGGGGGAGACCGCGCTGCGGGCGCGGATCGCTGACCGGATGCCGGTGGGCGTTGTCTACACGACCTTCCACCACCCGGTGACGGGGGCCAACGTCGTCACCACTGAGAACTCCGACTGGGCCACGAACTGCCCGGAGTACAAGGTGACCGCCGTGGAGGTCACGCTCAAGACGTCGCACCGCCGGCCTGCGGCGGCCGGCGACGGTCGCGAGGCGGCCGAGCCGGCCCCCGAGGTGCGGCTCGCCGACGACATCGCCGCGCAGTTCGGCCACCTGCCGCACGACGAGGCGGTCGCCCGCATCGCTGGGCACGTGCGCAGCTTCTGGGACCCCCGGATGCGCGCCCGGCTGGTGGCCGCGGTGGCCGCGGGCGGAGAGGGGATCGACGAGCTCGTCTTGGAGGCCACCAGACAGCTGCACTGACGAGGACAGCACGAAGGCGCGGTACCCGCTGGGGCACCGCGCCTTCATCCCTGGGTCAGGAGGCGTTGAGGATGGCTTCGATCTCGAGCTGGATGGTGACCTTGTCGCTGACGACGACGCCACCGGTCTCCATCGCGGCGTTGAAGTCCACGCCGAAGTCGCGGCGGTTGATCTCAGCGGCGGCGCTGAAGCCTGCGCGGGTGCCGCCATAGGCGTCCGGGCCGAAGCCGTTGAGCTCCAGGCGCAGCGGGACGTCCTTGGTCACACCCCTGAGGGTGAGCTGGCCGTCGAGGACGTAGTCGTCGCCGTCCACGCGCACCCCGGACGAGCGGTAGGTCATGGTCGGGTAGGTCTCGACCTCGAAGAAGTCGGCGGACCGGATGTGGGCGTCGCGCTGGTCGTTGCCGGTGCTGATCGACGCCAGGTCGATGGTCGCGGTCACACTGGACCCCAGCGGCTCCTCGCCGGTCACGATCTCACCGGAGAACGTGGCGAACTTGCCACGGACCTTGCTGACCATCATGTGGCGAACGACGAAACCGACCTCGGAGTGGACCGGGTCGATGGCCCAAGTGCCGGCGACGTAGCCGGGGATCGTGGTGGCGGTGGTGCTGGCGGTCATGCTGACTCCTCGAGGGACGGATTCTTGAACCTTCAAGCAGCAGCCTACCCCATGTGCTTGACATTTCAAACATAGGCGTGTCGCAACCAACTGACCCTGAGCCCGAGGTGGTGCAGATCACGCCGGAACGGGACGTTCTGGTAACCCGCCATTCATCTGGGTCACCCACCATGGAGGAGCAGGCGCGACCTCTGCCGTTTTGGCGGGGCCGCACCCGGCGACACCGATGGAGCTGTGAGATGACGAAGACCGAGCTGATGGACCACTACACCGAGCGGGTCAACGCGGCGCTGGACGCCGGCCGCGAGGACCTGGTCGAGGACCTGACCGAGGCCTACCAGGCCGAGCGGTCCCGGCTGGCCGCCTGACCCCCGGCCCTGCATGAAGGGTCCCTTCTGTGCGCGTGGTCGTACCTTCTTGCCGTTCACTCGTGGCGAACGGCGGCCGGGGCGGCGTCCGTGAAGGGTGGGCTTGTGCGCCAGTGCGCACAGAAGGAGCCCTTCATGCGGGTGGGGGGCGTGATCTTCGGGTGAGCCTCCCCAGCAGCCCCCGGTTGCGGTTCGTCCCGCTCGACGAGTCCGTTCCGGACGACGTCCTGGACGGCGTGCTCGCCGTGGCGCTGTCCAACCCGGCGTTCCTGGCCACCCATGAGGGCTCGGCCAACGAGCCGGGCCACTACGACCGTTCGATGCTTGAGCGCGACCTCGCAGTGTCAGCTCTGGACCCCGAGCGGCACTCCTACGCACTCATGCAGGCCGACGGCGGCACCGTCGTCGGCTGGGCCGACGTCCTCGACCGGCACCCGCGCGACCAGGTCCCCTGGATCGGGCTGCTGGAGATCCACGGGCACCACCACCGGCGGGGCTACGGGCGCGAGGCGGCTGCCGCGCTGGCCGCGCACCAGCGGTCCCCTGGTCAGACCCTGATCTTTCAGTCGGGTCACTTGCGGTAGCCGTGTCTTGACGCGGAAGTGCCCTTGCTGCAAGGGAAGATCGTGATTGTCGAAGTCGCGATCAACCGAGCAGAAGGGCACCCGCGTGGTGAACGCTACCGGCCTGTTGTTCGATGTCGAAGATGAACTGCTGGTGCGTCCCGCACGGATTGTGCCGACCCCGGTGGCGGGGCGTCGGAGACGGATCTGACCCCGGTGGCCCGGCCGGGCGATGGGCACGTTCATCGACGAGTGCGTGGCCGCCATCCCAGCCGGTGCCCGCCAGGACCGCCGGTTGTGGATCCGGGTGGATTCGGCCGGCTACCAAGACCCGGTGGTCGAAGCCGCTGAGCGCCACCACGCGGACTT
>DATCDE010000193.1 GCA_036510875.1 Actinomycetes bacterium | reverse complement strand
GTCGGGTCCAAGATTTGAGCCGCTCTGGGTTCAGCGAGTTGAAGACGTGAGAGCGAGCCGACTGATGTTGCGTTGCCATTCCCGACGGCCGCTGACCGGCGGGCCCAAAGCCTGGCTGGTAACCATCACGTGCGGCGAGCTGAGCGCCTCCGCTCGGGACATGGGGAGGAGCGTGTCCTGCAACGACGCCCACGGATGAAGCGTGACCTTGCTTGGCTCCCCCGATAGTCGAGCAGGTCCTGCGGCTCGTCGCCCGTTGCGTAGAAGTGAATGGCGGTGACCAGGGGTCAATAGTGCCTATCCCGAACTGGGCGCATGCCTGATCGGGCAGTCGTCGCCGCTTCAATCGTGCGTCACAGCGGCACCCCTAGTCCGAAAATGAAGGTGACCACGTGCTCGTACGTAAGGGGTCGCGTGCCGGGCTGGCGGCGGGTGGTGTTCAGGCGGCGGGTTCGAGGGTGACTCGGTAGCCGAGGTGTTGGAGTTCGCGGACGTGGTTGCGCATTTTGCGGTTGAGGTTGACGCGGGAGTCGTAGTAGTCGGGGCCGAGGTCGTGGAAGTGGGCGTTCTCTTCGTTGAGTAGGTGCCAGATGATGACCAGGATGGACCGGCCGACGGCGACGACTGCTCGCTTCTTTCCGCGCCTTCGGGCGATGCGTCGGTAGCGCTCGCCGAGGAAGGTGTCGGTGCGGGCGGCCGAGACGGCGGCCTCGCCCAGGACTCGCGCCAGGTAGCGGTTGCCGTGTCCGGTGTCACCGTTGCCCTTCTTGCGCCCGGCGGACTCCTTGATCCCTGGCGCGAACTTGGCCCACGAGCACAGGTGCGCGGGGGTCGGGAAGCGAGTCATGTCCAGTCCGATCTCGGCGATGATCGCCTGCGCGGCGGTGACGCCGATCCCGGGGATCTGATCGAGGCTGGCGACCGCGTCGGCGAAAGGGGCGATCTGGGTGGTGGTGCGCTCTTCCACGTCGGCGATGTCGGCGCCCAGCTGGTCGATGCGGGCGAGCATCTTGGTCAGCAGGAACGCGTGGTGGTCGTTGAACCGGCCGATGAACGCCTCCTGCAGCTGGGTGGTCTTCTTGCGCATCCGACCGCGGGCCAGGTCGGCCAGAGTCTCGGGGTCGCGTTCGCCGGCGATCAGCGCTGTCATCATGGCCCGACCGGAGACCCCGAAGATGTCCGAAGCCACGACCGAGACCTTGATCTGGGCGTCTTCGAGCAGCTTCTCGACGCGCTGCTTCTCCGCGGTCCGTGCGCCGATCAGGTCGACCCGGTACCGGGTCAGATCCCGCAGCACCCGGATCGGCTCCGGTGGCACGAAGCTTGGCCGCAGCATCTGCCGCTCGGCCACCTTGCACAACCAGACCGCATCGAGTCGATCTGTCTTGGGACGACCGGGCAGGTGCTTGACGTCCTTGGCGTTGACCAGCCACGTCTCGAAGGAGCCCTCCAGCAGGTAGAACGGGGGCTTCCAGTAGTCTCCGGTGGCCTCCATGACCACCCTGGTGACTCCCAGACCGGCCAGCCAGTCCGACATGGTCAGCAACGACCGGGTCATCGTGGAGAAGGTGCGTACCTCCTGGAGCCGGCGCCGGCCCGAGCCGGGCACCCGCACGCAGCAGACCAATTCGGCTTTGCCGATGTCCAACGCCGCGACCCGTTGGATGATCTCTTGATCGTCATGCTCCACTTCCACCGCAGCCACCACCTTCGACGGGAACCACCCAGGCGGCCGCCCGTAGGAGCTGCAGGGAATGGCGAATCTAGTCCTCGTGCTCGAAACAACATGGAAGGGCCCACAACACAGCTCCCGGCGCCCGACTCTGATACGGCCTCAACAGGACCAAGGGGTGACGACGTCGACGGGCGACCGGAGTCCCATTTTCAGCCCGGAACGGGCCGCCCCGCCAGGGGCGAAGGATGACTCTGTTGTCAAGAGGCCGGTTCGAGAGGTCTCGAGGTCGGGCTCTTCCATGTGACTATCGGCGCCGGTAGCGTCGTTGGTGCGGGTCCGGGAAGTGGCTGATCCGAAGTGCCGCTGTGCGGGTGCAAGCCGGCCGCGCTGGACTGAAGTGCCGCCCCGCTGTGCCCTCCCGGACCCGCGTCCACGCCATTGTTGGCGTCGCGGACCTGGCGATGGAGTGGGATGTCGACTGCCGCACGGGCCGCGTAAGCGCTGCCATGGGCTCGCCCGCCGACGTCGTCGTTTGGCTGCTGCACGAGCTGGCAGCACGTGGCGCGTCGCTGGAGGCCGGGATGATCGTGCTCACCGGCGGCATCACAGCCCCGGTCGAGTTGCGTGGTGGGCTGCGGATGACGGTGAGCTCGCCGCAGCTCGGCTCGTGCTCGCTGGTGTGCCAGTGGCCGGGAGCGGTCGCGGCCTCGCGCCCGACGCCGACGCCGGCGCCGGCGAAGGCGAAGGCGCGAACCACGAGAGGGAGCGCTCAAAGCGAACATGGTCAAGCCGTCGCGCATCCAGGCGTCACCACCTTTCGTGCAGCACACTCGGCGGGTGGATGCGATTGTGCTGCTCGGGCTGCTGGTCCTTGGGGTGGTGGTCCTGACCCCAGTGGCGGATCGCAT
>DATCDE010000192.1 GCA_036510875.1 Actinomycetes bacterium | reverse complement strand
GGTCGCGCCAGATCAACAAGGCGCTGTACCTGTTCGGTCAGGACGCAGATGTGATGTTCGCGTCGCACTCGTGGCCGCAGTGGGGCAACGAGCGCATCCAGGAGGTCATGCGCACCCAGCGCGACGCCTACGCCCACCTCAACAACGGCGTGATGCACCTGGCCAACCAGGGCGTCACGATCAGCGAGATCCACCGCGTGTACCAGGTGCCGGAGTCGTTGCAGCGCAGCTGGGCGGCACGTAGCTACCACGGATCGGTCGAGCACAACTCCCGCGCCGTGATCAACCGCTACCTCGGGTACTGGGACGGCAACCCGGCCACGCTGAGGCCGCTGGCCCCGAGGGAGTCGGCGCCGTTGTTCGTCGAGATGATGGGCGGCCCGGACGCCATCATCGCCCGCGCACGGCAGCTCATGGACAGCGGCGACTACCTGCTCGCGATCGAGATCCTCAACAAGCTCGTCTTCGGCGAGCCCGAGCACGCGGCTGGACGCCGACTGCTGGCCGACGCCTTCGAGCAGGTGGGCTTTCAGCCGGAGAGCCCGAGCGTACGCAACAGCTTCCTTGCCGCCACGCTCGAACTGCGGTCGGGCATCCCGACCGGCGTCGCCCCCAAGAGCACCGGACCCGACCTGGTCCGCGCCCTGAGCACGCTGCAGTTCCTCGACTACTTGGGCATTCGCCTGGACTCGGCCGGCGTCGGCGACGCCTCCTTCGTCATGAACCTCATCACGCCCGACAACGGCTAGACCTTCGTCGTGGAACAACGGCACGCTGACCAGCCTGCAGGGCTTCCTTTCCGCCACGCCGGACCTTACGCTGACGATCAACCGGGCCGACCTGGAGAAGGCGATGATCGGTGTGGTGCCACTGCAGCAGCAGGTGGCCGACGGCACCGCCGTCCTCGAGGGCGAACCGACGGTCCTGCTCACGCTCGCCGGTATGCTGACCGAGTTCGAACCGAACTTCGCGATCATGCCCGGCACGACCCCGGGCGGCAGCGCGTTGCCGGCTGACGCGTTCCCATCTCGCGACCTCGGCGACAGCAGCGGCGGCTGATCGCTGCGACCAGACGCGCCGACAGGAGCACGACCCAGGCGTGCCCCGGCGGCCGGCCGAGGGCTCCCCCGACGACTCGAGAGGCAGGCATGCGGCTGCGCGGGCGGGTGCGCCGGGACACTCTGCGGGACGACGCCGTCGCCGGGCTGGTGCTCGGGGTGCAGAGCGTCCCCGACGGCCTGGCCACGGGGTTGCTCGCCGGGGTTAGCCCGCTGGCGGGCCTGTACGCCTATCTGGTGGGGACGATCGCCGGAGCCGCGGCGACCAGCTCGGTGTTCATGGCGATCCAGGGCACCGGGGCCATGGCGATGATCGTGGCCGACGTGCCCGCCGTCCACGGCGCGAGCGACCCGGCGCGGGCGCTGTTCACCCTCTCCGTGGTCACCGGCGCCGTCATGCTGGTGGCCGGGCTGCTGCGATTGGGGTCCGTCCTGCGGTTCGTGTCCAACGCCGTGATGGTCGGATTCATCAACGCGATCGGCGTCAACATCGTTCTCGGGCAGCTGGCCAACTTCACCGGATACGCCGCCCCGGGATCCAACCGGATCACGCGCGCGTTCCAAACACTCCTGCACCCCGGCCAGCTCCACCCCGCGACCCTGGCGGTCGGCGCCGCGACAATCGCGCTCATCGTGCTGCTCGAACGGACCCGCCTGGGGGCCATGGGACTGGTCGTCGCGGTCATCATCACCTCCGGCGCAGCCATCCTTTTCGGGTGGCAGGACGTCGCCACGTTGAACGATCTCGGTGAGGTCCCTCGCTCCTTGCCGCGACCCGAGCTGCCGAGTCTCGCGTTGATTCCGGCCCTGATCGTTCCCGCGTTGTCCCTGGCGTTCGTGGGCCTGGTGCAAGGTGCCAGCATCTCGGCGAACTACCCCAACCCCGACGGCGGCTTCCCCGACGCCTCCCGGGACTTCGTCGGCCAGGGAGTCGCGAACGTCGCCGCCGGGGTCTTCCAGGGCATGCCCGTGGGCGGTTCGGTGTCCGCGTCGGCGTTGAACAAGACGGCAGGCGGCCGGTCACGGCAGTCGCTGTTCATCGCCGGCGTTGTCATGGCGATCGTCATCCTCGCCTTCAGCACCGTGATCGGGTACGTCGCGATGCCCGCCCTGGCAGGACTGCTGATCCTCATCGGCTACCGCACGATCAAGCCCGATGACCTGACGTCGGTCTGGAAGACCGGAGTGGTCCAGAAGGCCGTGCTCGCGATCACGTTCACACTCACGATGATCATCCCGCTGCAGTATGCCGTCCTGGTCGGTGTGGGCGTCTCGGTGATCCTGCACGTCGTGCGCCAGTCCAACCAGGTGACCATCAGACGCCGCGAGCACGACGCCCGCGGGAACCTGATCGAGTCTGATCCACCGGCGGTGATTCCGCCGCACGAGGTCGTCGTGCTGCAGCCCTACGGCAGCCTGTTCTTCGCCGCGGCGCCGGTGTTCGAGTCGCAGCTGCCCGCGGCGACCGAGGCGTCGCGCAACTCGGTCGTGATCCTGCGCCTGCGGGGCCGCAGCGACCTGGGCACCACGTTCATGGACGTCTTGCTCCGCTACGCCCAGGCCCTGGCCGCGGTCGGAAGCCGGCTCCTGATCGTCTCGACCAACGCCGACATCGACGAGCAGCTGGCCGTGACCGGGATCACGGCCGTGGTCGGCCCCGACGGCATCTACCGCGGCGACGAGCGGGTCGGGGCGTCGCTCCGGCGAGCCGAGCTGGACGCGATCGCGTGGATCGAGGACCGACGTCACGCGGACGGCGGCGATGCGGGCTGAGCGCTTGAGAACGCGGCGTACAGTCCGAGTTCGCCCTGGCTAAGGAACTGTGCCCTGGGCTGACGCGACGGTCGTGCGTAGCGGTTTGCGGATGAGCAGGACAAGGCTCACGAGTGCGATCCAGGCCGAGAAGACGTAGATGGTGGGTGCCACCACCGTCACGCTGATGAACTCGGCGACCCCGACCAGGTAGCTGAGCCACACCAGCCATCGCGGCAGTGTGCCGGTCGCGCGACCCAGGGCGGCGGTGGAGAACACGACCAGCGTGGCGACCCGGGGAGCGAGGACCGCGAGCAGGGTCACGGCGAATGCCCGCGACATTGAAACGGCGCCGGGATCAGGGGCCCGGCCGCCGACCTCGACAAGGACCGAGGGCGCGGCCAGGGCAGCGGTCCCGGCCAACAGGACACCCGCGAGCAGGATGGCGCCGCCCAGGAACACCGTGCCGAACAGCTTGGGTTCGACATCACCCAGGCGACCGCGCACCACCCCGATGAACCACAGGAACGCGATCGTTGCGACGACCAGGACCTGGAGGAGCTCCAGCGCGTTAGGCCCTGCGTCGGGGTCGGCATAAGCGGACGATCTGCGTGGGGGTCGCATCCACGGACGGAGTCGTGAGCAGCCCCCTCACTCCCACGGACCAGCCAAGAGCACACACAACCCCCCGATGGCAGCCGCCTCTACCGAGGCCAGGCGCGTCCGCCAACGGCGCGAGGCAGGAAGCGCGTCGCCCACTGGGGGAAGTTCGGGACTCACCTACATGGTCCTTTCCGCGCCGTGACGAGGGACGCTGAGGTGATCCCCTGCCGACGGACGACCTCAGCGCTCACAATCACGCGAGGCGTCGGAAGACTAGAGGTCGCGCCCTGGAGGCGAGCCCCATCCGCCCGCGACCAAGTCCCACGGCGCACGTGGGAATCCCCGCCCGCTGGCTCGCAGAGGTTCACGCCCGTGCCTGTCCTCCGCGGCCACACGGGAGACGTCCAACCATGGGGTGCTGTCCTGCAGAGCCAGTGTGACAACCAGACGCACGCTGACGGCCCGTCTGGCGATTCATCCCCTCGACCCAGACAGTGAGAACCAGACAGGGCGGACTTCGTGGCAGGCGTGACGGCGCTGGATCGCCTCAGTCGAACAATCTCAAAGGCATGAGCACCGAACCCGGCGCGCGGCGGGGCTCCGGCCCCCGGCGGCCGTGGCTCAAGCCGTTGCTGCACGAACTAGGCTGGCGACCGTGCGGGGGTCGGCGATGGTGCCTGCGGTGCGATTGCACCGGTTCGGGACCTGTCCTGCCGGAGCACGCTGAGGTCGGCGGTGCAGCCCGCCACTGAAGTCGTCGTCGCGGCTCCCGGTCGGACCCGGCGGCTGCAGGCTCTCCTCATCACCGTCGGCAAGTGGGCGTTGGTCGCGTTCGCCGTCTGGTACTTCACCCGCCAGGTCCGCCGGATCGACTGGGCCACCGTCTGGCATGCCCTGAGCCTGTTGACCGCGTGGCAGATCGGCGTGATGCTCGCCCTGGTGGTTCTGCGGCAGGCCCTCGCGGCCTTCCCGCTGTCACTGTTCGTGCCGGGTCTGGGGCTTGGCGGCGCGCTGGCGAACGACCTCGCCGGCACGACGGTCGCGGTGGTGACC
>DATCDE010000191.1 GCA_036510875.1 Actinomycetes bacterium | reverse complement strand
CGGCAGTCGGCCAGCTTGGCCGGCAGCGACGAGGTCTCCAGGGCGTTCTTGCGGCGCTGGTGCTCCTTGTGCTGCCGGGCCGCGATCCGGGTGCGGGCGGCCGCCGCCACCTTGTCCAGCAGCGAGCGGGCGGCCTGCTTGTCGGCCCGCTTGGTCGAGGTGAGGAACGCCTTGAGCTCGCTGGCCACGACGGTGGACACGATGCGCGTGGCCGCCGGCGTCCCCAGCACCTCCTTCGTCTGGCCCTCGAACTGCGGCTCGGCCAGCCGCACCGTGACCACGGCCGTCAGACCCTCGAGGACGTCGTCCTTGTTGACGTCATCCTCGTTGGCCCGCAGCACCCGGCTGGCTCGCAGCTGCTCGTTGAAGGTCTTGGCCAGTGAGCGCTCGAACCCGGCCAGGTGGGTGCCGCCCTTGGGGGTGGCGATGATGTTGACGAACGACCGCACGGTCGTGTCGTAGCCGGTGCCCCAGCGCAGCGCCACGTCGACACCGAGCTCGCGCTCGACCTCCTGCGGGGTGAGCTGCCCCTTCTCGTCGAGCACCGGCACGGTCTCGCGGAATCTCCCGGTGCCCTGCAGCCGCAGCACGTCGACCAGCACCGGGTCGGGGGCCAGGAACTCGCAGTACTCCGAGATCCCGCCGGAGTGGTGGAACACCTGCTCGTCGACGGCGGCCGGGTCGCGTTCATCGCGCACCGCGATCATCAAGCCGGGCACCAGGAACGAGGTCTGCCGGGCCCGGTCGTGCAGGTCCGGCAGCGAATAGGTGGCCTCCTTGAGGAACACCTGGCGGTCGGCCCACCAGCGCACCCGGGTGCCGGTAACCTTGCGCGGCACCTTGCCGGCTGCCCGCAGCCCGCCCGACTCGGTGAACGCCGCCGACGGTCCGTCCGCGGCGAACACCCCGGGGACCCCGCGGCGGAAGGACATCGTGTGCACGGTGCCGCCACGGTCGACCTCGACGTCCAGCCGGGACGAGAGCGCGTTGACGACCGACGCGCCGACGCCGTGCAGGCCGCCGGACGCGGCGTACGAGCCACCGCCGAACTTGCCGCCGGCGTGCAGGCGGGTCATGACCAGCTCGACGCCGGTGAGCCCGGTCTTGGGCTCGACGTCCACGGGGATGCCACGACCGTTGTCGCGGACCTCGGCGGAGCCGTCCGCGGCCAGCACGACGTCGATCCTGGTGCAGTGGCCGGCCAGTGCCTCGTCGACGGCGTTGTCGATGATCTCCCACAGGCAGTGCATCAGCCCGCGCTCGTCGGTCGACCCGATGTACATCCCGGGGCGCTTGCGCACCGCGTCGAGGCCCTCGAGCACGGACAGGTGCCGGGCGGTGTAGTCCGAGGTCGGTGTGGTCTCCACGGGTGCTGCGGTCACGGTGGCGAGGTTACCTTCGGTGGCCGACCGTGCCGGTCAGGCGCACGGCGCACGGCCCGTTCGTGCACATGTGACGGCTACGCGGAGAGCGAACCCGACACGCAGATGTCACCGGGAAGGGTTCGGGGGTGCCACGATGTTGTGCCAGGGTGAACACTCTGCAGATCCCCGGAGGCGACGTGACGACAGCTCTGGCTCCCAACACCGCGCTGACTGCTGCCGACCGCTGCGACCGTTGCGGCGCCCAGGCCTATGTCCGCGTGACGCTGGTGACCGGCGGAGAGCTGCTCTTCTGCGCCCACCACGCCAAGGAGTACCGGCCGGCCCTGGAGGCCGCGGGAGCGCACGTCCACGACGAGACCGACCGGCTCGAAGAGGTCAGCCCCATCGCGCCGCTCGAGGAGCGCTGATCCCCCTCCCTTCCGCAGGAGTGCCGCCCGTCTTCGGCGGTTGAACGCGTCCGACCCGCCGCTCTAGCCGCGGCCGACGCATGATGATGCGGTGAACCCCCGACCGCTCCCCCGCCGGGCCGGGCTGGTCGGGTTGGGCTTCGTCGTCGTGAGCGCCGTCCTGGTCCGGCTGCCGCTGTTCGCCGTGCCGCTCGACCCGGACGAGGGCGGCTACGCCTACATCGCCCGCAAGTGGGCGGAGGGCGCCCGGCTGTACTCCCCGGCGGCGTGGGTCGACCGGCCGCAGGGCCTGCTGCTGGCGTTCCGTGCGGCGGCCGCGGTCTCCTACAGCCCGGCCGGAGTCCGGGCGTTGGCTGTGGTGGCCGCGGTGTCGGCGGCACTGGCTGCCACGTCCGCCGCCTGGGCCATCGCCGGCCGCCGGGCTGGGATCGCCGCCGGGCTAGTCGCCGCGGTGCTCCTCGCCGGAGCGTTCGTCGAGGGCTACGAGTTCAACGGCGAGATCATCGCGGCGGCCGTGGGCAGCTGGGGTGCTGTGCTCGCGCTGTGGTGGCGCGCCGGGCGGATCGCTTCCCGCTGGCTGCTCGCCGCGGGGCTGCTCGCCGCGTCGGCCATGCTGGTCAAGCAGTCCGCGGTCGACTCCGTCGCCGTCGTGCTCGCGGTGGCCGCGGTGTCGGCCAACCGTCGCCGCGCGCTGCCGCTGGCCGTCGGTGGGACGGCGATCCCGCTGGGTGGCGCCCTCCTGTGGGCAGCAGCGGTCGGTTGGGGCGCCTGGTGGTTCGCCGTCGTGTCCTTCCAGGCAGGCGTCGCCGGCACGCTGACGCTGGACGGACGGCTGACGGCCACCCTGCGCACCGCTCGCTACATCGCTCCGGACCTGCTGGGTGTCGCGCTGGGCGCGGCGCTCGGCCTGGCCGTCGTCCTGCGGCTGCGCCACGCCTGGTGGCCGGCCATGCTGTGGGCGACCGTCGCTGTGAGCGCGGTGTTGGCCAGCCCGTTCGGCAACCCGCACTACTGGATGCAGCCGGTACTGCCGCTGGCTGTCCTGCTCGGCCTGGCCGCGGCCACCGTGAGCCGGCGTACGGCGGTGGGGCTGGTGGCCCTGGCCGTGGCGGTGCCGCTGGCCGTGCAGATCCACCTGGCGACGAGTCCCCCGGCCAGTCGGGCCGCCTTCGTCGTCCACAACCGGACCCAGCTGGCCGCACCGTCCGTCGCTGGCTGGCTGCGGGTCCACTCCAGGCCCCAGGACACCGTGTACGCGTTCGTCGCGGGGGCCGAGATCTACCTGGAGGCCGGCCGCAGCACGCACTACCCCTACCTGTGGGGCGAGAGCGTCGTGCGCATCCCCGGTGCGGTGACCCGGCTGGCCAGCTGGCTGGCCTCACCCAGCGGGCCGCGCTACGTGGTGCTGTACCAGCGACCGGCCGCGGTGGACCCGACCGGCCGGCTTAGCCGGATCCTGCTGCAGCACTACCCCAACGACGCCACTGTCAGCGGCTACACGATCCTGCAGCGTCGCCGCTGAGCCGGTCCCGTGCCTGATCGGACCGGGTCGGACGACGCGAGCTGCGAACGGCATGAGCGACGAGGGCGGGCTGCCCGCGTCTCCCGCTACCTCGCGCAGGCGGACCGCGAGGCCATCGGCGTCGGCGGGTTCGTCGATGGCCCCGGCGGCAGCATCAAGGCGTCGTACGTGGTGATCGACGTGGCCGCCCTGCCGTCCCTGAGCCGGCCCGACCGGTTCGAGCTGTACCTGCACGAGCTCGGCCACGCTGCGGGGCTGGCCCACGTGTCCGACCCGGCCGAGGTCATGTACCCGCGGCTGCAGAGCCCGCCGCTGAGCGGCTACGGGCCGGGGGACCTGGGCGGGCTGGCGATCCTGGGCAAGCGGTCCGGCTGCTCCCCTGCCGCATGAAGGGTCCCTTCTGTGCGCAGCCCTCCGGCTCGTCGTCCAAGCTGGCTGTCGGCGGTCGGGACCGGCCGGGAAACGGCGCAGCACGACCGCTGGCGGTGATCATCGAACGGACCGGGGTCCAAAGCCGCCCCGTCCGACGCCTCGTTCGCTCGAAGTGGAGGGTTGGTCGGTGCGGCCTTGCGCACAGAAGGGACCCTTCATGCGGAGGGGGTGGGGTTAGGAGCCGCTGGACTGGCCGGACGGCGGGTTGGGCGGCGGCGGGGCCTGGACCACCGGCGCCGGTGGGGCCGCCAGGGGCGTCGGCTTGGCGACCGGTTTCGCGCTCGGCTTGGTGACCGCATGTGACGGCGCTGCGGGCCGAGCCGACGCCGCTGCCTTCACCGGGGCGATCGCGCGAGGAGTGGCTGCCACGCTCGCAGCAGGCTGCCGCGCAGTCGTCGCGGCCGGCTGAGAGGCCGGCGCCACCTTCGCGGCGCTCGCCTCCCGCGCGGCGGCCCTCGCCTCGTCGTCGTGGAACGCGGCGAGCCCCACGGCGCCCGTGCCGACGAGGGCCACCATGGCGACGCCACCAGTGAGGGTGTTGATCCGGCGAAGGCCTGCGTCGCGACGGCGCGGGTGGCTCATTGCTCTCCTCGAGTCGGGAAACGTGCGACTCGAACCTCGGCAACTTGGATGAGAGAACGATGAGGAGCGAGTGAGGGCCGGCTAGGACCCGGCCGCCCGCTGCAGCGCGCTGGTGTACGTCCCGCCGGCCCGCTGGTTGCGGTCGGCGAGCAGCCCGGCCACCGTGGATACGGCGATCTCGGCCGGCGTCTGGGACCCGATGTCCAGCCCGATCGGGCGATGGACCCGAGCGATGGCCTCCTCGGGGACCCCCCGGTCGCGCAGCGCGGCGACGTGTGGGGCCGTGTGCCGCAGGCTGCCCATGACCCCGATCCACCGCGGGGAATACCGCAGCACGTCGGCCAGCAGGTCACCGAGCTCGGCCCGGTCGTGGTCGGTCACCACGACGTCTGTCCGGGCGTCGAGCCCGGCCGAACCGGCGTCCGGCACCCGCGCCAGCGGGTCACACGAGCGCGACAGGTCCGGGTCGAGCACGACCACCTGGTAGCCGACGTGCTGCGCGACGTGCGCCAGCTCCATCGCGACCGGCGAGGCGAACACCGCGACCAGCCGCCGGTCCTCGACCGGGGCCGGCGCATCGCCGTGCGCGATCGCGCAGGCCAAGTCGCGGTGCGGGTGCTCGTGGGGGTGGTCACCGTGGGCGGTCATACCGGCAGTGTGGCACCGACCCCTGGACGACGGACCGGCCGCGCTAGCGGCGCAGCCCGTGCAGGATCCGGTCCGCCTCGGTCTGCTCGGCGCCCTCGTCCGGGATGAGCAGCCAGCCCAGCACGTAGACGAGCAGCCCGCTGCCGCCGAACACGGCCAGCAGCACGACGACGATCCGCACGAGCGCGACGTCCAGGCCGGACCAGCGGGCGACGCCGCCGCACACGCCGGCGATCAGGCGGTCGTCACGGCTGCGGACGAGCCGGGAACGGGTGGGGGCTTCGACGGGAGTCTGATCGGTCATGACTCCAGCGTCGCTGGCCGCGGGCGTGGTCGGATCCGGGAACGCCCCCGACCAAGCCCTGAGTCGACCCTGATCCAAGATTCACACGTCGTTCACCGATACGACGCCTGCGTTCACACGGCCGGGGCTAACTTCTGCCTCGGAGCCTCGCTGCCTCTCCCGAGGGGGCAGCGAGGGCTCCACCAGACCGGGCATCCAACACAGGACGAACGGCTCAGACGTCCCGGCGGGCGAGGCCGACCGCCCCGGCCGCACCGACCACGACGACATACGCGACGAGGACCAGCGCCCCGGCGCCCGCCCTGAGCTGGGCCGAGGTCGGGTGCACCGTCATCATCGACTCCCCCGCCGCGCTGGGCAGCCAGCGCGCGACGTGCACCTGCCAGTCCGACGGCAGGAAGTTGACCAGGATGGGCACCACCAGGACGGCCGCCACCAGGGTCGAGATCGCCGCTGCCGAGTTGCGCAGCAGTGCGCCCAGCCCGAGCCCGAGCAGCCCGATCAGGGTGAGGTAGGCGGCCGCGCCAAGCACCGCCCGGGTCACCCCGGGGGCACCCAGGGTCGTCTGGATGTGCTGGCCGGCCAGGATCCGCTGCCCGACGGTGAACGCGGCCAGCGCCGCGACCACCATGAGGACCAGCGTGACCATGCCGAACACCACGGCCTTGGCCCACAGCACCGGCAGTCGTCGGGGCACCGCCGCGACCGACGAGCGGATCATGCCGGTGGAGAACTCCCCGCCGATGATCAGCACGCCCAGGACGCCGATGGCGAGCTGGGCCAGGAACACACCGTTCAGGCTGATCCTGGTCGGGTCGAACTCGGCCCGGCGGGCCAGCGGCATGCTGGCCCAGCGGGAGGCCACGGCGAACGAGAACAGCATGGCGAACCCGACCAGCATCCCCACCGCGGCGACCAGGGACCAGACCGTCGAGCGCAACGAGCGCAGCTTCACCCACTCCGACGCGAGGACTCCCCCGAACGTCACGTTGCCGCGCGGCGCCTGGTAGAGGACCGGTTCGACCGCCGCGGTCACTGGGTGCTCCCCGCGTACTCGACGTCGTCCGCGGTCAGCTCCATGAAGGCTTCCTCCAACGAGGCCCGCTGCGGCGTCAGCTCATGCAGCGTCACGCGCTGGGCCGCTGCGATCTCACCGATCTGGACGGCGTCCATGCCGATCACGTCCAGCATCGCGCCGTCCTGGCTGGTCACCACCGCCCCCTCGGCCAGCAGCAGGTCGCGCAGCCGATCAGCGTCCGGCGTCCGCACCACGACGTTGCGGCGCGACGCGCGCGAGATGAACGCGTCCACCGGCTCGTCGGCGACCAGCCGGCCACGGCCCACCACGATCAGGTGGTCGGCGGTCTGCGCCATCTCGCTCATCAGGTGACTGGACACGAAGACCGTCCGACCCTGCCCGGCCAGGGAACGCAGCAGCTCGCGGATCCAGCGGATGCCCTCCGGGTCCAGCCCGTTGACCGGCTCGTCCAGGATGAGCACCGCCGGGTCGCCCAGCAGCGCGGCGGCGATGCCCAGCCGCTGGCCCATGCCGAGGCTGAAGCCACCCACGCGCTTTCGCGCGACGTCGCCGATCCCGACCAGGTCGATCACGGCGTCGATCCGGGACCGGCCGATCCCGTGGGTGCGCGCAAGGGCAAGCAGGTGGTTGTAGGCGGTGCGCCCGGTGTGGACGGCGCGGGCCTCCAGCAGCGCACCGACCTCGTGCAGCGGCGCCCGCAGCCCGCGGTAGTCGCGACCACCGACCGTCACCCGCCCCCCCGTAGGCTCGGCCAGCCCGACGGCCATCCGCATGGTCGTCGACTTGCCGGCCCCGTTGGGGCCGAGGAAGCCGGTGACGATCCCGGGCTGCACCGTGAACGTGAGGTCGGAGACGGCGGCCTTCTGCCCGTAGACCTTCGTCAACCCGACGGCCTCGATCACAGCACGGCCCCTGCCGCTCTCGCCCGAATCTGTCCCATGAGCGCGACGGTACCTGCGGCTGCGGGGAGGGGGGTGCGCATCTCAGCACCCTCACAGGAAACGGTTGGACAGCGGCAAGCAACTGCGGGCCCTCGGCGGTCTATGGCGCCGACCGCGCGGGACAGCCAGCGAGCACCCGCTGCATGGCGGCCTTCTCAGCCGTCGTGACGGAGAGCCGGTAGGCCGCCTTCACGCTCACCTGACGGGCCACGTCGGCACAGCGGAACGCCTTGTCCGGCGGCAGCCAGCTCGCGGCGTTCGCATCGCCCTTCTGCTGGTTCAGTGCGCCTTCGACGGCGAGCAGGTCGAGCGGGTCGTTGGCTAAGGCTAGCCGCTTCGCGGCCGACCACGGGGCCGCGCCGGACTGCCAGGCGTCACCCAGCGCGACCACGTGGTCGATCTGGACCAGCTCGCTGGTGCCCTGACCTTGCTGGAACAGGATCGAACGACCGCTGTAGGGGTCGCGCAGGGTTCCGCCGAGCACCACGCAGCCGTGGGTGCCAGGCTGCAGCCGGAGGGCCACCAGGTCACGGCGCAGGATGTCGTTGCGGGTGTCGCAGCCGTTGCGGTCGGTGTCCTCCCACGCTGGGCCGAACTGGGCCCGGCTGTAGCCGGTCATCGGCCCGCGGCCAGCAACCCGCAGCCGGCTCAGCTCGCCGAGAACGGCGGCCAGGACGACGGGTCGGGAGGCGCCGTGGCTGGCGACCGCGCTCGCCGAGCCGCCGGAGGGCGGGCTGGCCGCTGAGCTGGCAGCGCCCGGCTCAACCGGGGTCGACGAACCGCAGGCGGCCAGAGGGGAGATGGCGAGCACTGCTGCCGCCGCCACGCCCACGGCTCGGCGCCTGGTCACCCGGTGCCCCCTCCTGTCACCCCGCACTGTGCCAGGGGGGCCCGACAGCGCCGCCCCGCGGACTCGGCACGCATCAGCTCGGGTGACCGCGCCCCAGCCGGTCCAGCACCGCGAACCCGTACGCCTCCTCGGCCGTCGACCCGTCGAAGGTCGAGCCGTCGGCCAGCCCGACCCGCCATCCGTCGGCCTCGCGCAGGAGCGCGACCAGGTGGTCGCCAAGCTCGTTGCGCAGCTGTGTCTCCGACGGCAGCCACAGGGCGTGGCGCTGCTCGACGCTGTCGAGGGCCCACTCCACGGTGCCGTTGAAGCCGAGGACGACCC
This sequence comes from Actinomycetes bacterium, assembly GCA_036510875.1. Lineage (NCBI taxonomy): Bacteria > Bacillati > Actinomycetota > Actinomycetes > Actinomycetes bacterium. The sequence continues at coordinate 7,745 of DATCDE010000191.1, read as the reverse complement.
CTTGGGGCAGCTCGTGGACGTCGATGGTCAGGTCGCTGAGCACGAACACCTCGTCGTCCATGTCGCGGTCCGGGATGACGAAGGCGTCACCGCGCTGCGGCTGCCATTGCAGCCCGGCGTCACGCAGCCGGCGAGCCAGCTCGACCGTCACCATGGGTTCATTGTCCGACTACGGCCCGCCGGGCGGCTCCGGTCGCTAGTCTCCTCGGCTGAAGCCCCGCCCCTGCCCGAGGTCGGCGGGGTTTCGCCACGTCCGGAGCCCGGCGTGGCCACATCGAGGCCCTAGGACCCGTCCGGCTGGCCCCTCCCGCATGATGGAATGAGGGAGGGGATGTCGTGATGGCACACACTCACCACCTACCTGCGCCGCCGGATCCTGCGACGCTGGGTGACGAGCAGGGCAGACTGACGCCCACGCCCGTGTCCCCGGCAGCGGTCGGGTACCGTGCCGTCGCCGTGCGGCCGTGGCGGGTCGTGGTGATTGGGGTCGCGACGCTCGTCTCCGCGCTCGCCCTGGCCCTCGAGCTCCTCGCCAGTGTCGGTGCCGCGCTGTCCGCAACCACGGACCGGTGGCTGCCGGCGACGTCGTGGCTGTACCAGCCGGCACATCTGGGCACCCCGAACGGAGCCGAGCTCAGATGGGAGTGGGCCTACGGATACCCCCCACTGGGGCTGTGGGTCGCGCTGGTCGTCACCACCTGCTGTCTGGCCGCGGTGCGGGTGGACCGGGTCCGCGCGCTGCGGAGGGCGGGAACGCACATCCCACACCTGTACTGGTCAGGCTGCGAGGAGGAGGCCCGGCTCGCAGCGAGCTTGCACCGACTGGGCGCCTCCCAACGAATGCTCTTCCGCGTCACTCATGCTCGACTCCTTGCCGTCGCCGGGTTCGCGTCGGCGGTCACGGTCCTCCTCAGCGCCTATGCGATCACCGGCCGGACGGCGACCACGCGGCCCGACGGCCAGGCCGCCATCGCCGTGCCAGACCTCGCCGTAGGCCTCGGGCCCTGGCTGTGCCTCGCCGCGGGCGTCGTCACGCTGGCCACTGCGGTGGCGATCTGGCCATGGCAGCCGCAGCGGCAGGTCCGCATCCACACCGGCGGGCGCGTTGAGTCGCTCTCGACGTTCGGGAAGTGATCCGCACCACGGGCGGGCGAGTGCTTCGATGAGCGCAACGACTGGCACAGTCCCACGGGCAGCTCAATGCCGAGCATGCTGTGGGCCCTTCCTGGAGTGCGTCTCCTGCGGCTGCGTGTTCACGACTGGGTCTTCCTGTTCGCTGCCGGGCTGATCGGCTTCCCTCTGAGCGGCCTGACCCAGGTCTGTTCACTGGGATCCACCCGACGCCCAGGCAGCTGGCCGAGACCGTGCTCCCGAAGCGCAGTCACCCGACCTGTCGGTCCCCCTGGATGTCTGACCCGGCCCAGCCACGTCTCGGATGGCCCCCGCTACATTGGCCTGACGTGAGAGGGGACCTGCGCCGTGGCTACTCGCTGGCTCACTGAGCCTCACCGAGCAGGTCTTCTCGCCGCGGTGGGTGTGTATCCGTTGACCCGGCTGGCCGGCACGGTGCCACGACCGACTGTCGATCGGGGCGTCGTCTCCGGAGTCGCCATGGCGGCGGCCTACGTCGCCGCCTCAACAGTGACCTCAGCGGTTCGATGGGGCGCTACCGGAACCTCGGCCGAATCACCGCGCGGTGCGACACGAAGCTGCGCGAGCTGTCTGGCGCTGGCTGCTGGCGCCGGCGCAGTCGCGGCGCGCACGCGACGTGAGGCGAAAGTGGCCGCGCCGGACAGGCGTCGTGTCTCCCTGCCAAGGGCGACCGTCGGAGCACTGGCCGAGGTCCTGACCCTGTCCGCCGGCGCCGGCCTGGTGGTCGCCGGGGCGGACGCTGCACGCGGCCGGCTCCCATCCGTGCTTCGCCCCGGAAACCCAGTGGTCACCGGACTGGGAGTGGCTGCCGCGGGCATCGCGACGACACTCGCAGCGCGGCGTCCGCGCGTGCAGGCCTACCTGAGCCTGCCCTCCCCCGATGTCCCGCACGGCGAGGAGACGCACTTCATCCCGCACCGGAATCTGCCGATGGCGGTTGCCGGCTCGGCTGCCGTCGCCGCCGTCGCGGTTGGCGTAGCACGGCTGGAGACCTGGACCGCGGACGAGGTCGCCCGGATGCTGAGCTCCAAGCCGGACCCGGGTCCGCTCGCCGACCTGCTCGGCCAGGCCGCCGTGTCCGCGGGGGTCGCCCTCGCCGGCCTGGCCGGGTTCACCCTCTACTCCTCGCGCGTGAGCGTTCAGCAGTCCGTGTTCGAGTCGGCGTACGCCGCGATCCCGACCCGTGGCGGGGTCACGGGCGGCCCGGGCTCGGGTCTGGAGTTCGGCCAGCTGGGCCGGGAAGGACGCCGGTTCGTCTCGCAGGCATACACCGCGGACGAGCTCGGCGCCGTGCTCGGCTGCCCGGCGTCCGACCCGGTGCGCGCGATGATCCCCGTCAGCGCCTTGACCGGCGACGACGCCCGGGACGCCGCCGCGGTGGTCGCGGAGATCGAACGACTCGGAGGGTTCGCGAAGGGCACGATCGTTCTCGCGGCACCGACCGGGAACGGGTACGTGTCCTACGTCCAGACCGAGACCGTCGAGCTGCTCACCAAGGGCGACTGCACCACCGTCGCCGTCGGCTACTCCATTCTGCCGTCCGTCCTGGCGATCACCCGCCGGGCTAGGGCGGCAGCCGCGTACGCCAACTACGCCCGAGCCGTCGCCGAGCGAGCCCGCGAGCTCAACCCAGACGCGCGGCTGTACGTGTTCGGCGAGTCGCTCGGGTCGATCATCGCCCTCGACGCGTTCGGCCCGGACTTCGCCCAGAAGCTCACCGGCCTGGGGTTCAGCGGTGGTTTGTTCGCTGGCGTACCGATCTTCAGCCGGACCGACCAGGCCCTGCGGCCACGAGATCCGGCCATCCGAGAGCACGACGGCCTGCAGTACGCCGCCGAACGCGACCAGGCCAACGACACGCACCCTGGGTACCTCAACCTCACTCACCCGACCGACCCGCTCGCCCTGGCGGACTTCAGCTCCTTTCTGCGCCACGGGCTTGACTACTGGGGGCGGCCGAGGGGCGCCTTCATCCCGTTGGTCTCCTTCCTGGTGAACCTCGCCGACGCCAAGAACGCCATGAGCCTGCGACCCGGCGAGTTTCGTCCCTCGCCGGGCCACGACTACCGCTACGACACGGCCGTTGCGGTCGCCCGCGCGTATGGCTTGCCGTTCGACCAGGAGGACCTAGTCGAGGCCGCGCTGAGGGAGCGCGAGCTCGCCTGGTCGGTCCGTCGGCTACTCGCCCGACGCTTCGCGGACGCGCGCGCCGCCGTGGTCCGACAGCTGCGCGACTGGGGTGTCGACCCGGCCACCCTCACCGCGCGATCCGGCGAGCAGCGCAGGACTGCCGTCACGTCGGTCGACCCGCTCACCACGACCGACACCGCCCGCGGCCGGCCCGGTCAGTCCGTAGGCGACTCGGACCAGGCAGTCGCGCACGAGTGAATCCTGTGCGCTGAGCGGCTCTCGCTCCCGCACATCAGCAGGACACCGGCCGAGGACCCTGCATGGATCACCCAACAGATCCATTGCTGCAGGCGAGAGATCTGCCAGGGTGATCTTCCGGCCTCACCGTAGGTGGCGGGCCCAGGGTGCCGCGAGGCGGAAGGTGGGTCATGGCGGTCATCGAGGTCGACCAGCTGACCCGGAGGTACCGGGCCAAGACCGGCATCCGGCACAGGTCCACCAAAGGGGTGGAGGCGGTCAAGGGGATCAGCTTCCAGTTCGAACGGGGGGAGCTGCTCGGGCTGCTGGGTCCGAACGGTGCTGGCAAGACGACCACGATCAAGATGCTGATCACCTTCCTGCTGCCCCTCGGGAGGTCACGCGCGGGTCCTGGGGCACGACGTGGTGACGGAGCCGCGTGAGGTGAGGCGCCGTGTGGGCTATGTCTTCGGCCGCGACCGGGGTCTCTACGAGCGGCTGTCGGCCCTCGACAACCTCAAGTACTTCGCCGAGCTGTACGGCCTCCCGCCGAGGGAGCAGGCTGCCCGGATCGGCGAGCTGCTCGAGCTGGTAGGGCTGTCCGGGCGCGAGCGGGAGCGGGTGGAGGGGTCTCCCGCGGGATGCGCCAGCGGCTGCACATCGCCCGCGGGCTGCGGCACCGCCCCGAGGTGCTCTTCCTCGACGAGCCGAGCATCGGGATCGACCCGGTGGGGGCCCGTGAGCTGCGGCTTACAGTGGCCGGCCTGGTCGACAACGGGACGACGGTGCTGCTGACGACGCACTACATGTTCGAGGCCGACGAGCTGTGCACCCGAATCGCGGCGATCGCCGGGGGACGGATCGTGGCCAGCGGGAGCCCGGCGGAGCTCAAGCGCGGCGTGGCGGAAGGCAACGTGGTCGAGGTGGAGGTGTCCGGTCCGCCGAGGCCTCGCTGCCGGCGGTCCGTGCGCTGCCTGGCGTGACGTCGGTGCTCGTGGACGAGCGCGGACCGGCCCAGATCCTGGTGGTGCGGGCCGAGGCAGGTACCGAGGTCACCTCGGCGGTCCTCGGCTGCCTCAACGGCATCCGGCTGGGCCAGGTGGCCACCAGGGATCCGATATTGGAGGACGCCTGCGTCGAGCTCGTCAGCTCGGGGGCCCCCGAGTGACCACGACGCTGCGGCTCCTGGCGGTCTGGTGGTGGCTGCAGCTGAAGATGCGCAGCCGATCGGCCTTCGACGGGCTGCTCTCCATCGTCTATCCGCTGTTCTTCGCCACCACGGTGTTTCTGATGTACCGCGAGGGCGGCGACGAGGCGGCCCTGATCGGAGCCGCGGTCGGGGCCAGCGTGATGGGCGTGTGGTCGGCGGTTGCGACGACAGCGTCGACGTCCCTGCAGCAAGAGCGCCGCACCGGCACCCTGGAGCTGCTGGTCGCGGCACCGACACCGTTCCCCCTCGTCATCGTCCCGATGACCCTGTCGATGGCCACGATCGGCCTCTACAGCCTGGTGGCCACCTTGCTGTGGGGGCGGCTGGCCTTCGGGATCCCGCTCTCGCTGGCCCACCCCGCGGCCTTCGTGGTCGCGTCCGTCGTCACCGCGATCGGGATCAGCCTCAGGGGCTTCCTCCTGGCGGTCACGGCGGTGCGCTACCGGGGCGCGTGTGCACTGGGAACGGCGCTGGAGCTGCCGGTGTGGCTCATCTGCCGGCTTCCTGGTGCCATTGTCGATCCTGCCCAGCTGGATGCGGCCGATCTCCTGGGTGCTGCCCCCGACGTGGGGAGTGGCGGCCGTCAAGGGCGCCGCGCTAAGCGGGTCGCCCTGGGGCGACATCGCGATGTGCCTACTGCTGTCAGCGGTCTACGGTTTGGTCGCCGCCTGGCTGGCCGAACGGCTAGTCACCTCGGCGCGCGCCAACGCCGCGCTGGCCCTGACCTGAGAGGGCGGCCATGACTTCGCTGCGGATCTTCCTCTTTGGCGGCTGGGCCAGCTACCGGGCGCTGTTCGGCTGACTGAGCCCGTGGATCCCCATCCCGACCTTCGTCGTCACGCCGGTCTTCCAGATCCTGTTCTTCGCCTACGTCGGGCGGACGGCGGGCGTCGGCAGCGACACGTGCTTCCTCATCGGAAACGCGATCCGGTACGCGTCGATCCCCTGCCTGTTCGCCATGGGCAACACGATCGGTGGCGAGCGCTACACGCACACCCTGGGCCTGCTCCTGGTCAGCCCGGCCAGGCGCGTCCCCCTGTTCCTCGGCCGGGCGCTCCCCGTCATCGTCAACGGGCTGGTCTGCTCGCCGCCGGCGCTCGTCGTGGGAGCGCTCGCCCTGCACGTGTCGTTACCGCTGGCGTCGATGCCGTTGTTGGTCGTCGTCGTGTCCGTCTCGGCGTTGTCGTGTACGGGCCTGGGACTGGTCACCGCCGCGCTGGCGCTTCGCGGGCGGGAGACCTCGGTGCTGTCCAACATCGCCATGGGCGTGCTGCTCATCTTCTGCGGGGTCAACGTGGCTCTGTCGTCGATGCCGGCGTTGATGGCGACCGTCAGGCGGTACCTGCCGCTCACCCACGGCATCGAGGCGGCGAGAGCACTGGTGGCGGGGGCCAGCTGGGGACAGGTAGCCGGACTCGTGGCCACCGAGGCTGCGGTCGGGCTGGCCAACCTGGTGATCGGGCTCCTCGCCCTGACCCACTTTGAGCGGGAGAGCCGGCGCAGCGCGACACTCGAGGTCGCCTGACACCCCGACGTCGAGGTCGCCCGCCGGCTCGGGAAGGTCGACGTTTCAAGTCTGTGAGGGCCCGAGCCCGCTGGTCGCGTCAGCCGCCCTGACCGAACACTCGGCGGCGCAAGGTACCGATTCGCGACAAGAACTCCGAGCCAGGATGCGCATCAGCCAAGGACGTCTCGGCCGCGGTAACCAGGGGGACTTCAACCAGTTCGCGAATCAGCCAGCGGTAGTAGCCCTCCGCGTAGTGATAACTGGACAGCCCCCACCGGTGGTTCGGGTCCGCAACCGAGAGCTCCTCCGGCGGCGTAAGGACGACCAGCCGCGGGCCAAGTGACTCGCGCAGCAGGTCGAACAGCGGCTGCTGTCCCAGTTCTAGCTCCCTGGCCCAGCCGGCTGCTGGTTCCGGAAGCTGTCCTCCGCCGTCGACCCTGGTGGTGTAGGGGGCTGCATGCAGGATGAACGTCGCCTTAGGCAGGGCTCGGAGCAGCTGCGGGCCCAGAGCACGTGCGCTGGCTTCGAACATCTTCCGGCGTCGCGGATCGCTCAGCCCGCTGCGCTCGACAGCCTGCGACTTCAACGGTTCGGCCATTGGTGTTTGCATGATGTAGTCGGAGAGCGTGACCCACGTCGAGCCCTGCCTCAACAGCGGAAGCCTCTCGTCGATGAGGTCGAAGACGACGAGGTCCGGCGCGGACTCGACGAGCATCTTCGGGATGGTCTTGTCGAGGTCTTCCGCCACCATGCGGCGGCCGAAGCCGGACAGGTCGCCCATGTCGACGCCGCCGGACCAGGGGACTGACCCCTGGCTGACCCAGGAGGACCGCGCACCGTAGTACACCAGGTCGAGCCTCGGACCCGAGGCCTCCGGCTCATCGACGAGGGCGAACGCGTCCCGCGTGACACAGCTGCCCCAGATCGCGACGCGCCTAACGTCGGTCACACCAATCACCGCCTGCCCGTCCATCGAGATCGGCGCCATCGTCCCAGGTCATGGCTAGCCACCCAACCCAGGGCTCCCTGTTCAACCTGGTGCCAACGTCCGTAACCCCGAGCCGCGCATCGCCGTGCGCCAAGAGCGGGACTGCTCGGGCCGCCTTCTCCGGATCAGCGGCGAGGCCTCCGCTCGACGGTGACCCGCGCGCCATATGCCCCTCGACACGGCCGTGGAGGCACTTCTCGCGGCCATGAGGCTTCGCCAGGGAGGTCTTCCTTGCCCGGCGGTGGACGAGTCTCAGCGGCCTCCTGCGAGGCGTGGGCCTCGGAACGGGAGAACATGCCCTCTCGAGCCGGCCTAGGTGGGTGGTGTCTTTCGTCGCGTGGCGGTCCCCTGATCTGAGCGTGGGGTTGGGGAGAATGTCCTTGCTGGTATGGGTTTCTTCCCTGGGGATGGTCCATGTCGTTGGGTCAGGCGGAACGTCAGGGTGATCTGCTCGATGAGGTGAACCGGTTTTGCGAGCGGGCGTTGCCGGAGTCGTCGGTGTTTGCGGTGTTGCACCGCGA
>DATCDE010000190.1 GCA_036510875.1 Actinomycetes bacterium | reverse complement strand
CGGCCACCACCGCGCCGTCCCGGACCAGCCGGGCCTTGGAGTTGCGGCGGATCTCCCCGGACCGGACCAGGGCACCGGCGATGTTGCCGAACTTGGAGGACCGGAAGACCTCGCGCACCTCCGCGGTGCCGAGCTGGACCTCTTCGTACTCCGGCTTGAGCATGCCCTTGAGGGCCGCCTCGACATCGTCGATCGCCTGGTAGATGACCGAGTAGTAGCGCACGTCGACGCCCTCGCGGTCGATCAGCTCGGTGACCCGCTCGGCCGGCCGGACGTTGAAGCCGATGATCACCGCGTCGGACGCCACCGCGAGGTTGACGTCGTTCTGGGTGATCGCGCCGACGCCGCGGTCGATGACCCGCAGCGACACCTCTTCGCTGACCTCGATGTTGAGCAGCGCGTCCTCGAGGGCCTCCACCGAACCGGAGACGTCGCCCTTGAGGATCAGGTTGAGCTGCTGCACCTCGCCGTGCTCCATGGACTTCAGGAAGTCCTCGAGCGTGCGCCGGCCGCGGGCCTTGGCGAGCGCCGCGTTGCGCTCCCGGGCCTGCCGGGTCTGCGCGATCTGGCGGGCCATCCGGTCCTCGGGGACGACCAGGAAGTTGTCGCCCGCGTCCGGGACGGCGGTCAGACCGAGCACCTGCACCGGACGCGACGGACCGGCCTCGTCGATCGGGTCGCCGTTCTCGTCGAGCATGGCCCGGACCCGGCCGAACGCCTCGCCGGCCACGATCGAGTCGCCGGGTCGCAGGGTGCCGCGCTGCACCAGCACGGTCGCCACCGGCCCGCGGCCACGGTCGAGGTGACCCTCGATCGCGATGCCCTGGGCGTCCTGGTGCGGGTTGGCCCGCAGGTCCAGGGCGGCGTCCGCCGTGAGCAGCACGGCTTCGAGCAGCGTGTCGATGCCCTCCACGGCCTTGGCGGAGACGTCGACGAACATCGTCGTACCGCCGTACTCCTCGGCCACCAGCCCGTACTCGGTGAGCTGACCGCGCACCTTGGCCGGGTCGGCGCCCTCCTTGTCGATCTTGTTGACGGCCACCACGATCGGCACGTCGGCCGCCTGCGCGTGGTTGAGCGCCTCGATCGTCTGCGGCTTGACGCCGTCGTCCGCGGCCACCACCAAGATGACGATGTCGGTGACCTGCGCACCGCGGGCGCGCATGGCGGTGAACGCCTCGTGACCCGGGGTGTCGACGAAGGTGATCGGGCGGTTGCCCGGCGCGATCACCTGGTAGGCACCGATGTGCTGGGTGATGCCGCCGGCCTCGCGCGCCATCAGGTTGGTCTTGCGGATGGCGTCCAGCAGCCGGGTCTTGCCGTGGTCGACGTGACCCATGACCGTGACCACCGGGGGCCGCGCCTCGAGCTGGTCCTCGTCGCCCTCGTCCTCGCCGAACTCGATGTCGAAGGACTCGAGCAGCTCGCGGTCCTCGTCCTCGGGCGAGACCACCTGGACGTCGAAGTTGAGCTCGGCACCGAGCAGCGCCAGGGTGTCGTCGTTGACCGACTGGGTCGCGGTGACCATCTCGCCGAGGCCGAACAGGATCCGCACCAGGGCCGCCGGATCGGCGTTGATCTTCTCCGCGAAGTCGGTCAGCGAGGCGCCACGCGGCAGCCGCACGACGTCGCCGTTGCCCCGAGGGGCCGAGACCCCGCCGATGGACGGCGCCTGCATGTTGTCGAACTCTTGACGCCGCTGCTTCTTGCTCTTGCGGCCGCGCGCCGGCTTGCCGCCGGGACGCCCGAAGGCACCCGCGGTGCCGCCACCACGACCGCGACCGCCACCGCCGGGACGACCGGCGAAGCCACCGCCGCTGGGTGCGCCACCGGGGCCACCGCCGCCGGGACGACCGGCGTAGCCGCCACCACCGCCGGGACGTCCAGCGCCAGCGCCAGTGCCGCCGGGACGGCCTGCGCCAGCGCCGCCGGGACGGCCAGCGCCGGGGCCACCGGGGCCACCGGGGCCACCGGGACGCGGCGCACCCGGACGGGCCGGGCCAGCGGGACGCGCGCCCATCGGACGCGGCGGCATCATGCCGGGGTTCGGGCCGCCGGGCCGCGGCGGAATGGCACCGCCGGGGCGGGGACCGGCCGGGGGCCGAGGGGCGCCGGGAACCGGAGCCGCCCCGGGCGCGGCCGGCCGGGCACCCGGACGGGGCATGCCCGTGCTGCCGGAGGTGAAGGGGTTGTTGCCCGGGCGGGGGCCAGTCGGACGTGCCGGTGCCGGGGTCGGCGCGGCGGGCGCCTCCGGGGCGGCGGCCGCGGGCGCAACCGGCGCGGCGGGGGCCTCCGGCGCCGGGGCGGGCGCCACAGTGGCGACCGGGGCCACCACGGTCTCGACCGGTGCCGCTGGGGCCTCGGGCGTGGGGGCTGCGGGGACGGCCTTCTTCCGGGCCGGCGCGGCGGGCGCCGCCGCCTCTGCGGGGAAGGCTTCCTTCAGTCGTCTGACGACGGGCGCCTCGACGGTGGATGACGCGGAGCGGACGAACTCGCCCATCTCGTTGAGCTTGGTCATGACGACCTTGCTCTCGACTCCGAGCTCCTTCGCGAGCTCGTAGACCCGGACCTTGGCCACTACTCTCCTCTTCTTGGTCCGAGCCCTCGTCGGGCACGGACTGTCAGTACGCGGACCTGCTCATCGCTGCGCGCTCATCGCTGGCTCATCGTGCTTCTCGACTCGCTTCCGACTCGGCCGACGACCCGGCTGGGACGCCGTTGGTGACCTGGTCAACCCGCTCCTCGACGGCGGCCCGCAGCAGCGTCAGGTCGAGCGGCCCCGGCAGGCGGAAGGCCCGCGGAAACGCCCGACGCCGCTCGGCACGATCGAGGCAGTCCGGATCGGGGTGCAGCCACGCGCCCCGCCCAGCCAGCCGCCCACGGGGATCGGGGGTCACTGACCCCTCGATCACCACCAGGCGCAGCAGTTCGACCTTGGTCGCCGTCCGGCGGCAGCCCACGCAGGTGCGAAGCGGGCGTGCCGCGTCGTCCGGACGACCGGTCACGGAGCAGTCTACCCCGGGATCAGACGTCGGCGGGCGCCACAGGCGCGCCGGGGGCGCCCACGGTGTCGCCGGCGTCCCCGTGGATGTCGATGCGCCAGCCGGTGAGGCGGGCCGCCAGCCGGGCGTTCTGGCCCTCCTTGCCGATGGCCAGCGACAGCTGGTAGTCGGGCACGGTCACCTTCGCGGCGCGGGCCGCGAGGTCGACCACCTCGACCTTGTCCACCCGGGCCGGCGACAGCGCCTGCGCCACGAACTCGGCCGGGTCCTCCGACCAGTCCACGATGTCGATCTTCTCGCCGTGCAGCTCGGCCATGACCGCCCGCACCCGCGCCCCCATCGGCCCGATGCAGGAACCCTTGGCGCTGACCCCGGCCCGGTGCGAGCGGACGGCGATCTTGCTGCGGTGCCCCGACTCGCGGGCGATCGCGACGATCTCGACGGTCCCGTCGGCGATCTCGGGGACCTCCATGGCGAACAGCTTGCGCACCAGGTTCGGGTGCGTGCGCGACAGCGTGATCTGTGGGCCGCGCTGGCCGCGCCGGACGGCGATCACGTAGCAGCGCAGCCGCTCCCCGTGGGTGTACCTCTCTCCGGGCACCTGCTCGGCCGGCGGCAGCACGCCCTCGACCTTGCCCAGGTCGATGAGCACGTCCCGCGGGTTGCTGCCCTGCTGGATCACCCCCGAGACCAGGTCGCCCTCGCGGCCGGCGAACTCGCCGAACGTCACCTCGTCCTCGGCCTCGCGCAGCCGCTGCAGGATGACCTGCTTGGCCGTGGTGGCGGCGATCCGGCCGAACCCCTCGGGGGTGTCGTCGTACTCGCCGAGCAGGGCGCCGTGCTCGTCGGTATCGTGGGCCAGCACGGCGACGTGGCCGGTGGCCCGGTCCAGGTGCACTCGGGCGTGCGGCTGCGCGCCCTCGGTGTGGTGGTAGGCCACCAGCAGCGCGGACTCGATCGCGGTGACCAGCAGGTCGAAGGAGATCTCCTTCTCCTGGACCAGGGCTTTCATGGCGGCCAGGTCGATGTCCATCAGGCGTCCTCCGTCCCCGGCTCGTCGGTGTCCTCGGTCAGGTCGTCCTCGGGCTCCGCCTCGAGTCGGCGGAACTCGACCTCCACGCTCGCCCTGGCCACCGTCGACAGCGCCAGCTCGCGGGGCCGGCCGTCGACGTCCAGCGAGACGGCGTCCTCGGTCACGTCGACCACCCGGCCGGTGACCGCTCCCCCGTCGGTGAGCACGGCGCGGACCAGCCGGCCGGTCGCCCGGCGCCAGTGCCGGGGCAGCGTGAGCGGGCGGTCCACGCCCGGCGAGGTCACCTCGAGGGTGTACGCCTGGCCGCCCAGGGGGTCCTTCTCGTCCAGCCGCTCGGACAGCTGATGGCTGACCACGGCGATGTCGTCGAGCGAGACGCCGCCGTCCTTGTCCACGACCACGCGGAGCACCCGCCGACGGCCGGCCGGGGTCACCTCGCACTCCTCGAGGTCCAGCCCGGCGGCGGCCACCACGGGAGCGACCACGGCGCGTACGCGATCCGGTGCTGCTGCGGCGCCCACGGCCCACCCCTTTGCGGTTGTCGACGTGCGTCTGTCCCACGTGCTGCTGGGCCCCCAGCATAGGTGCAGCGGGTGCGGCTCCGGACCGACGGCGACCCCATGGGATCGTGGGTCAGTGCGTCCCGACCGACCTCCCGTCCCGCTGACCCGGCGGGCCGTGCTGGGCGGGTTCGCCGCGCTCACCGCGGCGGTCCCGCTGGCCGGGTGCTCGACCGGGCCGGACACCGGACCAAGCGCCTCACCCACTCCGGACCCCGACGAGGTGGCCCGCCGGACGGCGGCCGCGGCCGAGTCGCAGCTGGCCACGCTGGCCGCCTCGACCGTGACCGCGTTCCCGGCGCTGGCCCCCCGGGTGACCCCGGCCCAGCGGGCTCACGAGGCCCACGCCGAGGAGCTGCTGGCGGGTCTGCCCAGCGCCTCGGCCTCGCCGTCGACGGGGTCGTCGGCCGCGTCGAGCGGGGCGGCCGCACCGCCGCCCGCCGGCCCCGTGGTGCCCGCCTCACCGGCCGCCGCGCTCGCCACCCTGGCCACCGCCCAGACCGCGGCCGCGACGGCCGCCACCGCCCGGCTCGGCACGGTGAGCGGGGACCTGGCCCGGCTGCTGGCGTCGGTCGCGGCCTCGGACGCCGCCTTCGCCGCCCTGCTGCGCACCACCGGGGCGGCGGCATGAGCCTGCTCGACGCGCTGCAGGCCACGTTGGCCGGGGAGCACGCGGCGGTCTACGGCTACGGAATCGTCGGGGCCCAGGTGACCTCGGCCGCGGACCTGCGCGCCGCGCGGGCCGGCTACGACGCGCACCGGGCCCGGCGGGCCGCGCTGATCTCGCTGGTGAGCAGCAACGGCGGCCAGCCGGTGGCCGCCGACCCGGCCTACGACGCGGGCGGACCGGTGACGACGCCCGTGCAGGCCAGGGCCCTGGCCGGGCGGATCGAGGCCGCCGCCGCGGGCCGGTACGCGGACCTCGTCGCGGCCGCGGACGGCGGGCTGCGGTCGACCGCGGCCGGCTGGCTGCGTGACGCGGCCGTCCGTGGGGCCGGCTGGACCGGCACCGCCGAGGCCTTCCCCGGGCTCACCGGCCGGCTGCCGAGCGCCGGCTAGCGAGCGCCCGGCGACCCGGCGTTCCAGCCGTCCACCAGGGCGAGCACCTCGCCGAGCCGGTTGACCACGCCGTCCGGCCGGCCCTCGATGTGGCCGCGCTGCTGCTCGGGGATGCGGCTGTGCGGCACGAGCACCGCGCGCATGCCGACCTCGCGAGCGCCGTGGATGTCGTCGTAGGGGCGGTCGCCCACGAAGACGGCGCGGCTGGGCTCGGCCACCCCCACCGCGCGCAGCGCCGCGAAGAACGACTCCGGGTGCGGCTTGGTGAAGGCCAGTTCGCTGCTGAACACCGCGCCGTCCACCAGGTGCAGCACGCCGTCGCGGCGCAGCACCTCCTCGTGGTGCGAGCCCGGCCACAGCGTGTTCGACAGGATGCCCACCTTGATCCCCCGCTCCCGCAGGGCGGTGAACAGCGGGACGACCTCCGGGTCGGTCCAGGTGTGCGGCTCCCACGCGTCGAGGTAGGCAGCCAGCGCCGTCTCGTGCCGGTCGCCGGACGGCGTGATGCCCACGGCGACGAACACCTCGTCGAGGGTGGCCGACCGCTGGTACTGGCGGCCGGCCAGCCAGCAGGCGTCCTCCGCGGTCAGCAGCAGGCCGGCCAGCTCGTCGGCCCGGTCCGGGTCGTACACCTGCGTGTAGGCCCGCCACTGCTCGCGCAGGTCGATCGTGTGCCACGGGGTCAGCGTGCCGCCCCAGTCGAACAGCACGGCCTCGACCGGCCGCAGGGTCACGGTGCGGCCGCGATGTGGACGGCGATCCGCTCCACGACCTCCCCGACCGGCACCTCCTCGCGCTCGGCCGTGCGGCGGTCCTTCAGCTCGACGACGCCGGATGCGAGCCCGCGGCCGACGATCATCACGGTGGGTACGCCGATCAGCTCGGCATCGTTGAACTTCACGCCCGGGGACACCCCGGTCCGGTCGTCGAGCAGCACCCGGACCCCCTTGGCGTCCAGCTCGGTGGCGATCCGCTCGGCCTCGGTGAAGACGGCGGCGTCCTTGCCGGTGGCCACGATGTGCACGTCGGCGGGCGCGACCTCGCGCGGCCAGCACAGGCCGAGCTGGTCGTGGGTCGCCTCGGCGATGGCTGCGACCGCACGGCTCACCCCGATGCCGTAGGAGCCCATGGTGACGGTGACCAGCTTGCCGTTCTCGTCCAGGACCTTGAGGTCGAGCGCCTCAGCGTACTTGCGGCCCAGCTGGAAGATGTGGCCCATCTCGATGCCCCGGGCGGTGGACAGCAGTCCGCCGCACAGGGGGCACGGGTCGCCGTCGCGGACCTCGGCCGCCTCGATGACGCCGTCCGGCTCGAAGTCGCGCCCGGCCACCAGGTCGATGACGTGCCGGCCCGGCTCGTCGGCTCCGGTCACCCAGGCGGTGCCCTCGCCCACGCGCGGGTCGACCAGGTACCGGATGCCGGACACTCGCGTGTCGCCGAGGACACCGGGGCCGATGTAGCCCTTGACCAGCTCGGGCCGCTTGGCGAAGTCCTCCTCGGTGAACGGCTCGGGCACGGCGGGGGCGACCTGGGCGGACAGCCGCTTCATGTCGACCTCGCGGTCGCCGGGGACGCCGACGGCGAGCGGCTCGACGGTGCCGTCCGGGTGGCGCAGGTTGATCAGCACGTTCTTGAGCGTGTCGGCCGCGTGCCAGGGCCGGTCGTCGCGGACCAGGTCGGTGCGGCTGTTGAGCAGGTCGACGAGGCTCTCGATCGTCGGGGTGCCCGGGGTGTCCTCGACGCGGGGCGGCAGGGTTGCCGAGGCGTCCCGCGGCTCGGGGGTCGGGGTGGTGACCGCCTCGACGTTGGCCGCGTAGTCGCCGTTCTCGCAGCGGACGTAGGTGTCCTCGCCGACCTCGGCGGGGGTGAGGAACTCCTCGCTGGCCGAGCCGCCCATGGCCCCGGACATCGCCGAGACGATGACGTAGTCGAGCCCCAGCCGGTCGAACACCCGGATGTAGGCCTCGCGGTGCCGCTCGTAGGACTTCTGCAGGCCGGCGTCGTCCAGGTCGAAGGAGTAGGAGTCCTTCATGCTGAACTCGCGCCCCCGCAGCAGGCCGGCTCGGGGCCGCGGCTCGTCGCGGAACTTGGTCTGGATCTGGTAGATCGACAGCGGCAGGTCCTTGTAGGAGGAGACCAGGTCCTTGACCAGGAGGGTGAACATCTCCTCGTGGGTCGGGCCGAGCAGGAAGTCGGCGCCCTTGCGGTCCTGCAGCCGGAACAGGTCCTCGCCGTACTCGGTCCAGCGGCCGGTGATCTCGTAGGGCTCGCGCGGCAGCAGCGCGGGGAAGTGGACCTCCTGGAAGCCGGCGGCGTCCATCTCCTCGCGGACGATCCGCTCGATGTTGCGGTAAACCATCCAGCCCAGCGGCAGCCAGGTGTACCCGCCGGGCGCGGCGCGGCGGATGTAGCCGGCCCGGACCAGCAGCCGGTGGCTCGGGACCTCAGCGTCGGCCGGATCCTCACGCAGGGTGCGCAGGAACAGGGTCGACATCCGCAGGACCACGGGAACACTCCTTCAGCTGGGGGCGGCACCGAGCGGCACCGGTCAGGTGCGCCCCGCGAGGATATCCGTCCCCCCTTCCGCAGGAAGGGTCCCTTCATACGGAAGGGGTGGGTCAGAAGAGCACGGTCGCGAAGGTGCCGAGCTGCTGGAAGCCGACCCGGCGGTACGCGGCCAGCGCGGGGGCGTTGTAGTCGTTGACGTACAGCGAGACCACCGGGGCGATCTCGGCCAGGCAGGCCCGGACCACGGCCGCCATCCCGGCCACCGCCAAGCCCTCGCCCCGCCGGTCCGGGGCGACCCACACGCCCTGGACCTGGCAGGCCGCGCGGCTCACCGCGCCGATCTCGGCCTTGAACACCACCCGGCCGTCCTCGATGCGCGCGAACGAGCGCCCGGAGGCGACCAGCTCTCCCACCCGCGCCCGGTAGGACGCGCCGCCGTCCCCCAGCTCGGGCGAGACGCCCACCTCCTCGGTGAACATCGCCACGCAGGCCGGCAGCACCACCCCCAGCTCGTCCGGCCGCACCCTGCGGACCGCGTCGTCGGGCACCACGTCCCACGGCGGCAGCGACGACACGGCCATCAGCGGCTGCCGGGCCCGGACCTCCCTGGCCGGACCCCAGGCCGACGCCAACTGGGCCCACAGCGCGAGCACCTCGTCCGCGGGGCCGACGAGGGACGAGCAGCGCCGGCCCTGCCGGCGGGCCCGGTCGGCGAAGGCCCGCAGCGCATCCGGCCCGGCCTGCACCGGAACCAGGTTGGCCCCGGCGTAGCACAGTGACTCGAGCCGGCCGTCGACGACGTAGCCCCACAGCTCACCGCCGAGCCGCCAGCCGTCGAAGCCCGCGGCCTGCACCCGCGAGGCCACGAAGACGTTCGCCACCGGGTCGGCGTCCAGCAGGGCGTCGACCTGGTCGCGGTCACGGGCGTCCAGCACCCGCAGGGAGGCGGTGCGCAGCATCGCCCCCATCGTGCCCTGTCCGGGGCTCGCGGTCCCAGCGGACCCGGCAGTCGGCCCGTCGTGGTCCTCAGTGGACGTCGACGCTGGGTGTCCCAGACTCCTGGTCGGGCATCTGCTCGGCCAGCCGCATGGCCTCCTCGATGAGCGTCTCTACGATCTGCGCCTCGGGCACCGTCTTGACGACCTCGCCCTTGACGAAGATCTGGCCCTTGCCGTTGCCGGACGCCACCCCGAGGTCGGCCTCGCGGGCCTCTCCCGGCCCGTTGACCACGCAGCCCATGACCGCGACCCGCAGCGGGACCTTCAGCCCCTACAGGCCGGCGGTCACCTGCTCGGC
This sequence comes from Actinomycetes bacterium, assembly GCA_036510875.1. NCBI lineage: Bacteria > Bacillati > Actinomycetota > Actinomycetes > Actinomycetes bacterium. Next base: position 320 of record DATCDE010000190.1, on the reverse strand, counting down.
GAGGGTGTAGACGTCGACCTGCGCCCGCGCAAGCTCGAGATCGTGTCCTGCCCCTCGTGCGGCCGCGCCCAGGTCGACGTCTACAAGCTCGCCGACGAGGTGACCGCCGGCCTCGAGGGCATGACCGTGCCGCTGCGCGTGGCCGTCATGGGCTGCGTCGTCAACGGCCCCGGCGAGGCCCGCGAGGCCGACCTCGGGGTCGCGTCCGGCAACGGCAAGGGCCAGATCTTCGTGCGGGGCGAGGTCATCAAGACCGTGCCCGAGAACATGATCGTCGAGACCCTCATCGAGGAGGCCATGCGGATCGCCGAGGAGATGGG
>DATCDE010000189.1 GCA_036510875.1 Actinomycetes bacterium | reverse complement strand
TCGATAAGCCGTGTGCGGGAAAACCGCACGCACGGTTTGAAAGGGGGATGGGGAACCAGGGCCGCTACGCGGCTCCTGCGCCCCTGACTACCAATGAGTCACCCCTGGGACGAGATCGCGCTCGCCGAGCTGCGCGAGCGCCACAGCGCCAAGTGGCGCCGCTACCCAGCCGACGTGCTGCCGGCCTGGGTGGCGGAGATGGACCTGCCACTGGGCAGAGCCGGTGAGGGCGGCCTTGGCGGACCTGGTCCGAAGGTCGGACACCGGTTACATGGACCCGTTCAGCAACCGGACGGCGCGGGCCGGGCCGGCTTTGCCACGCGCGCCTGTGGCCACCAGGTCGACCCGTCGGCGGCCCGTGTCGTGCCGGACGTCGTCCGCGGGCTGGAGGCGGTGCTGGCGGTGACGGCGCCGACCGGCGCGCCGGTCGTGGTGGACGCGCCCAGCTACCCGCCGTTCGTTGATGTGCTCGCCGTCACCGGCCGGCCCATGGTGCGGGTGGCCCTGGTCCGAGGGGCCGACGAGCGCTGGGTGCCGGACCTGCAGGCCGTCGAGGCCGCCTACGCGTCCGGGGCCCGGGTGCACCGGCTCTGCAACCCGCACAACCCCACCGGCACCGTGCTGCGCGTCGACGAGCTGCTGGACCCCGCCGACCTAGCCGACCGCTACGGCGTGCGGGTGGTCGCCGACGAGATCCACGCTCCCCTCGTGCGCGAGGGCGTGCGGTTTCATCCGGTCGCCTCGCTTGACCACCCGGTGGCCCGACGGGGCCGTCACCTTGGCCTCGGCGTCCAAGGCCTGGAACCTGGCCGGGCTGAAGTGCGAGTTGCTGCTTGGCGGACCGGACGGCGGAGCTGAGCTGCTCGGAGCCCTCCCGAAGGAGGTGACCCTGGCTCCTTCGCTGTTCGGCCAGGTGGCCACCGAGGCGGCGCTGGAGCACGGTGGCCCCTGGCTGGCCGAACTGCGGGGCTACCTGGACGCAGGCGCGGACCGGCTCGACGAGCTGGTCAGCGAGCACCTGCCCGACGTCCGCTGGACCCGCCCGGAGGGCACCTACCTGGCCTGGCTGGACTGCCGTGCCCTCGGGCCCGAGGGGGACGAGGAGGTCGACCCGGCCACCGCGTTCCTTGAGCGGCGGCGGGTGGCACTCGGCGTCGGCACCGACTTCGGACCGGAGAGGGCGGGGCACGTGCGGCTGACCGCGGCGGTGCCGCGCCCGTTGCTCGAGGAGGTCGTGCGTCTGATGGCGTCCGCCCTGCCCCACCGGCAGGCGGGCGGCCCGGCCGGCTCGCCGTCCCCGCTAGTCGGGGGTGCCGGGCCGACGCAGCCGTTTGACCTCGGACCGCCGCTTCTTGCCGGCGATGCGCTTCTCGACGGAGGCCTTGGTGGCCCGGGTCGGTCGCCGTGCTCGTGGGGGAGGAGCGATCGCCGCGGCCAGCTCCTCGACCAGGCGACGCTCGGCCGCCTCGCGGTTGCGCAGCTGGGAACGGTGCTCGGACGCCGCGACCGACAGCACACCGTCCACCAGCCGACCGGCCAGCCGGCCGAGCGCCCGCTGACGCAGCAGCGGGCTGAGCGCCCGCGAGTGCGCTACGTCGTACAGCAGCTCGACGCGCGAGTCGGTCGTGTTGACGCCCTGGCCGCCCGGGCCCGAGGACCGGGAGAAGCGCCAGGACAGCTCGGCCTCGGGGATGTCGACCGAGCCGCGGACGTGCAGGTCGCCGGGCACGCTCCCAGTCTGCCGGGCTGGCCGCTTGCCGCGCTGGAGGGCCCTGCCAGAATCGTGGGGTGCCGGACCGGAGTTGGGACAGTTTCGTCGCGCTGGGGGACTCGTTCACCGAGGGGCTGGACGACCCGAGCGGCGACGGCGGCTACCGGGGCTGGGCCGACCGGGTCGCCGAGTCGCTCGCGGCCCAGCAGCCCGGGTTCCGGTACGCCAACCTGGCCGTGCGCGGGCGGCTGCTGGGCGACGTCGTCCGCGACCAGGTACCCGCGGCGGTCGAGATGCGGCCCGCGCTGGTCAGCCTGGTCGGCGGGGTGAACGACATCCTGCGGCCCCGGGTGGACCTGGCCCTGGTGGGCCTGCAGCTCGAGGACGCGGTCCGTCGGCTGCGCGAGTCGGGGGCGGAGGTGCTGCTGTTCGTCGGGGTGGACCCTTCCCGGCGGTCCCGACTCATGCAGCGGCTGATGCCGCGCATCCACGCGCTGAACGAGATCGTCGAGACGACGGCATCGGTCTACGGGTGCCGGGTCGCCTCGCTGTGGCAGGCCGAGGTGTTCGACGACCAGCGGCTGTGGAGCCCGGATCGGTTGCACCTTTCGAGTGAGGGACACCGCCGGGTCGCTGGCGCCGTCCTGGAGTCGCTCGGCTACGGGGACGACTCGTGGCGTGAGCCGCTGGCGGTGGCCGGTGCGGTCGGTCCGCCGTCGCGCGCAGCGACGCTGCGTGAGGACGCCCAGTGGGTGCGCCAGCACTTCGCGCCGTGGCTGGTCCGACGGGTCCAGGGCAAGTCGTCCGGTGACGGCATCAGCTCCAAGCGCCCCGACCTGACCCCGCCCTGACCCCAGTCGGTCAGTCGATGCGGACGACGCCGTGGGGGGTGCTGAAGTGGACGGCGACCAGGCCGGGCTCCTCGTCGTCCACCCACTCGATCCGCTGGCCGTCCACGACGTTGCTGGTGGGTCCACCGAGCCACAGCTCGACGGCGTCCTCGTCCCCGCACAAGTCGAGCCGGTCGATGGCGATGTCACCGCTGGCCCCGGCTGACGGGTGGTGCTCGGCGTCGGTGAGCCACTGGATGAAGAACGGCAGCTGCGGGTCGGCCATCAGACCCTTCACCCCGATCTGTCGCCAGCGCAGGTCGAAGCCGTCCGGCCGGTGCCGGTTGCCCTCGACCGCCGGCCGGCCGAGCCGCTGCTCCACGGAGGTCAGGTCGTCGACCGCGACCACCCAGCCGAGCCAGCCACCGCCGAGCTCGGCCCGCTGCCGCACGGCCTGTCCGAACGGGGCCCGGTCGGCCGCCGGGTGGTCGAGCGCGGCGACCACCTCGAGGTACTTCCCGTGGGCCACCGGAAGCACGAAGTTGCGGGTGCCGAAGCGGGGGTGCAGGCCACCGTCGGTGAGCGGCGCTCCCAGCAGTGCCCCGATGCGCTGGACGACGTCTGCGAGGTGCTCGGGACTGGTGGCGTACGAGACGTGATCGAGGCGCATACCCCGATCCTTCACCATCTTCCTGGAGCCGGTACCCCCGGGGGTGCTCAGTGCAGGGCACGGACGGCGGCGACGGTGTCCGACTCGGCCGCCGTCTTGTCCGGGCGGTACCGGAGCACCCGGGCGAACCGCAGGGTGAGCCCGGACGGGTACCGGCTGGACGACTGCACCCCGTCGAAGGCGACCTCCACGACCAGCTCGGGCCGAACCCGAACCTGGGACCGGTCCTGGTCGACCGCCCGGGCCAGCAGCTGTTCGGTCTGCCAGGCCAGCAGCGCGTCGGTGAGTCCTTTGAAGGTCTTGCCCAGCATCACGAAGCCGCCCGGCGGCCCGTAGCTGCCGTCCGGGTCGCGCGCGCCCAGGTGAAGGTTGGACAGCACCCCGGTGCGCCGGCCATGCCCCCACTCGGCTGCGAGCACGACCAGGTCGAGCGTGTGCACCGGCTTCACCTTCACCCAGCCGGCGCCCCGCCGGCCCAGCGCGTACGGCACGCTCAGCGACTTGGCCACCACCCCCTCGTGGCCGCGTGCCACCGCTGCCGCGAAGAACCGCTCGGCCTCCTCGGCCGATCCGGTGACCAGCCGCGGCACCCGCAGCGCCGCCGGGACGGCAGCCTCGAGCGCGGCCCACCGCCCGTCGCCCCGCTCGGCCACCAGGTCGTCGCCGTCGACGTGCAGCGCGTCGAAGAAGAACGCCGACAGTGGGACCCGTTCCCGCGCCACCGCCACGTCCAGTCGGCGGCCGACCCGGCTGCCGGTCACCTGGAACGGAAGCGGCCGCCCGTCCGGAGCCAGGGCGATCACCTCACCGTCGAGCACCAGCGATGAGCCAGGGAGTGCCAGCACCTCCTCAGCGAGCTCGGGCACCCGCTCGGTGATGTCGTCGAGGGTGCGGGTGAACACGCTCACCTCGCCGTCCAGCCGGTGCACCTGCACCCGGATCCCGTCGAGCTTCCACTCCAGCCCGCCCACCCCGCCGACCCGCTCCAGCGCGTCGGACGCCGACCCGGCGGACTGTGCGAGCATGGGTCGCAGCGGCTGCCCGGGACGCAGTCGGAACCGGGCCAGCCCGGCGGACCCCTCAGCGAGCACGGCTGCGGCCACCGGCGCCACCGCTCCCGCCAGCGTCACGGCGCCGCGCACGGCCGGCTCGCCGACGCCCCCGGCCGTGGCCACCGCCGCGAGCAGCACCCCCTCGAGCGCCCCCTGGCGCAGCTCGCTGCTGACCAGCCCGGTCAGCAGCCGCTGCTCGCCGCCGGTGGCCCTGGCCAGCAGGTCGTGCAGCTGCCGGCGGCGCTCCAGGGCGGCTCCGGCCCCGCTCACCGCCGCGATCCGGTCGAAGGCCCCGTCGACCTCGAGCAGCTCGAGGGTCGCGGTCTCCGCTGCAGCAGGAAGGTCACGCAGGGCGGCGTACCCGACCCCGCTGCGGCGCTGGGTCAGCTGGCCGCTGAGGTAGGCCACCAGGACGGGCACGTCGCCAGGGCGGGCCCGGCGCAGCAGGTCGGCCACCAGCCCGACCTTGGCGGACCTCGACGCAGTGGCGGCGACCAGGTCTGACGTCTGGGCGACCGCTGCGAGCAACATGTGCCGATTGTGCCGGGCACCGGTGACAGCGGGGGGCCGGCGCCCGTCACACGGGGCGATTGCGCCATCCGGGTGATACGGGACCCGTGTGAACCGGTCGAACCGGACAGGAGCCTGCCTCTCGACCGAACGGATCCCACCGTGAGCCGCTCCCGACTCGGCACAGTCGTGCTGGCCCTGGCGATCGCCCTGCTCGGCTCGTTGGTCGCAGTCCCGTCCGCGCAGGCGGCACCCGGGGACACGATGGTCGCCTCGGTGAACGCCTCCCGCCGGGCCGCCGGGCTGGCGCCGTACGCCGTCCGGGCCGACCTGGTCGCGGTCGCGCTGGGGCAGGCGCAGCGGATGGCCGCCTCGAACCGGCTGTACCACAACCCGAACCTGGCCACGGATGTGAAGAACTACGCGTGGGCAGGCGAGAACGTGGGCTACGGGCCGGACCTGGTGACCCTTCACCAGGCCTTCATGAACAGCCCGGCACACCGGGCCAACATCTTGTCGGCCCGGTTCACCGAGATCGGCATCGCCGTGGTCGCCAAGGACGGCGTGCTGTGGGTGGCCGAGGTGTTCCGGCGGCCGTGGTCGGCCGGCAGCACCGCGAGCACCGCGGCCAAGACGACGACCAAGACGACGACCACGACGACCGCGCCCCGACCGGCCGCGACGAAGACGGCCGCCAGCAAGGCGGCGGCCGCCCCGGTCAGGAGCGCCACGCCGAGCCCCCAGCCGGTCGCGGCGACGCCGACCCAGCCGCCGGTCGTGCCGACAGCCGCGTCGACGGCCCCGAAGCCGACCGCCGCGCCGCCGGCCCCGGCTCCGGCCCCGAAGCGGGACATCACCTGCGCGGCCACCCCTCAGGTGGCCACCAGCATCCAGCAGCTGATCGACGAGGAGCACACCGTGCGTCAGGTCGAGCAGCTGCAGCGGCTGGTGACCGGCTTCCAGTGCGGTTCGGGACTGGCGACTAGCGGGGTCCTCGACCAGGACACGCTCACCGCGCTCGCGAAGACAGCGGCCTGACTCCCGCCGGCTGAGACCCTCCTGACACACTACGGGCATGCAGGAGGAGATTGCGGAGCGTGTGGTGGGGCGGCTGCGAGAGCGTGACGTGTTCGCCCACGTGGCGCGCCCGGCGGCCTTTCGGTTCGGCGTCCGGGTCGTCCTGCCGGACGGCCGTGAGGCGATCTGGGACACCGATGGCGCGGCCGGTCTGGAGGCCCAGGTGATGCTCGACGGCGTGCTGGTCGGCTTCGTCCCCACCATCCCCGGCTCGGAGGACTTCGACGAGGACGCCGTCGTCGACGCAATCGCCGGAGCCGACTACGGAAACGGCGTGTGAACCAGTCGTAGGGTGAGGGCCATGGATCGTGCTGCGCAGATGATCGCGTCGGAGGAGGCGCACGGCGCCCACAACTACCATCCGCTGGCCGTGGTCGTGTCCGAGGCGGAGGGCGCCTGGGTCACCGACGTCAACGGCAAGCGCTACCTGGACATGCTCTCGGCGTACAGCGCACTGAACTTCGGGCACGGGCACCCCCGGGTCATCGCCGCACTGGAGGCGCAGCTGCACCGGGTGGCCCTCACCTCCCGGGCGTTCTACCACGACCAGCTCGGCCCGTTCTGTGAGGAGCTGGCCGACCTGGCCGGCCTCGACATGGTGCTGCCCATGAACACCGGCGCCGAGGCGGTCGAGACCGCGATCAAGATCGCCCGCGCCTGGGGGTACCGCGTCAAGGGGGTCCCGAGGGACCGGGCCCGGATCGTCACCTGCGCCGGCAACTTCCACGGCCGGACGACGACCATCGTGTCCTTCTCCACCGACCCGACCGCCCGGGACGACTTCGGGCCGTACACGCCCGGGTTCGACACCGTGCCGTACGGCGACCTGGAGGCGCTGCGGGCGGCGCTGGCCGACGACGACGTGGTGGCCTTCCTGGTCGAGCCGGTGCAGGGCGAGGCCGGCGTGATCGTGCCGCCGGCGGGGTACCTCACGGCCGCCCGGCAGCAGTGCGACGAGCGCGGCGTGCTGCTCGTGGCCGACGAGGTCCAGTCCGGGCTGGGCCGCACCGGCAAGACCTTCGCCTGCGAGCACGAGGGCGTGCAGCCCGACCTGTACGTACTTGGCAAGGCGCTCGGAGGCGGGGTGCTCCCGGTGTCGGCTGTGGTCGGACGCCGAGAAGTCGTCGGGGTGATCCACCCCGGCGAGCACGGCTCCACGTTCGGCGGCAACCCGCTGGCCGCCGCGGTGGGCCGCGAGGTGATCGCGATGCTGCGAACGGGGGAGTTCCAGCAGCGTTCCGCCGAGCTGGGGGCGCGGATGCTGGCCCGGCTGCGCGACGAGGCCCCGGACACGGTCAAGGAGGTCCGCGGCGTGGGGCTGTGGGCCGGCATCGAGCTGCTGCCCGGCGCCGGGGAGGCCCGGGCGCGGTGCGAGGAGCTCCTCCGGGCGGGGGTCCTGGTCAAGGACACCCACCACACGACGCTGCGGCTGGCCCCGCCACTCGTCATCGACGAGGCCGACCTGGACTGGGGCGTCGACCGGGTGCTGAGCGCCCTTCGCTGACGCTCGCCGTCCACAGCCCGGGTTCGTCCACAGCGCGGATCCACGGCCGGAGCTCCGGGCGGTGCCGCCCGCAGGCTCGTCGGCATGACCTACGACAAGCAGTCTCATGACGGTTCCACCGCTGTCCGGCTGGCCCCCGAACGGGTGTGGGTCAGAAGCCCGGGCGAGCTCATCGCCGCGGTGCCCTACCTGCTCGGCTTCGTCCCGGTCGACAGCCTCGTGGTCGTGGTCCTGGGCGGCGTCTGCCACGAGGTGGTGCTCATCCAGCGGGGCGACCTGGGCGGGCTCACCCCGCGGGTGCAGGCCCAGCTGGCCGGTGCCACCCGCCGGTCCGGCGGCGACTCCGCGGCGCTCATCCTGTTCGGCGCTGTCGGCGAACAGGCGGCGGCCTGGTCCGTCGGCAGCCGGCTCGAGGCGGAAGGAGTCCGGCTGCTCGACGTCCTGCAGGTCCACAGCGGGCGCTGGACGTCGCTGCTGTGCGACGATCCCACCTGTTGCCCGCCCGGGGGCCGGCCGCTGCCGGAGGCCGGCACGACGGTCGGCGAGGCCACGCTGGCGTATCTCGGGCTCGCTGTGGAGCCGGCCCGCGAGCAGGTGGCGGACCGGCTCGCCGCCGACCCGCCCGAGCGGCGGGCGGCCGTCCGGGCCGAGCTGGACCGGGTGCCGGACGGCAACCCGGCGGACGACCTCGACGTGGTCCGGGCGGCGATCCGCCGCGTCCCCGACGGTTCGGTCGCTCCCGCGCTGGCGGCGCGGTGCCTGGCCGCGATCGCCGACTTCCGGGTCCGCGACTGCCTACTGGACACCTCGGTGCGGGCCGACGCGGACGCGGCCGCGCGGCTGTGGGCGGAGCTGACCCGCTGCGCCCCCGACGGGTACGTGGCCCCCGCGGCGGTGCTGGTCGCCGTGGCCGCCTACCTGGCCGGTGAGGGGGTGCTCGCCGCGGTGGCCCTCGAACGGGCCCAGACCGACGACCCCGACCACCTGCTGGCCGCGCAGCTGTCCGTGCTGCTGGCGAACGGCTTCCCGCCGGCGGACGTCCGCCGGGTGCTGGTGCGCTCGGCCCGGGAGTCGCGGCGCCGGCTGCGGGGGGCCAGGGCCGGCCGCCGCTCGAGCTGACTCGAGTTGACGGCTGCCCAGCCCTCTCGGGGTGGACTGGTGAAGGGGAGTACGCCGGAAGTCGTCCCGTCGTCACTACGGCGCAAGCCCGGCGGGCGGGTCCCACGAGTGACGTGGGGCTTGGGGGAGACCGGATCGTTGACGACGATTCCGGAGGTTCCCCACAGTGGATGTCCCCATCTGGTCCTGGGCCGCGGTGCTGGCCGTCATCCTGACGATGCTCGCGGTCGACCTGTTCAGCCACCGCGACGCGCACGTGGTCGGCGTCAAGGAGGCCGCCGCCTGGTCGGCCGTCTGGGTCGCGCTCGGTGTCGCCTTCGGCGGCGTGGTCTGGTGGCAGTACGGCGCTGACCTGGGCGCGCAGTACCTCGCCGGCTATGTGATCGAGAAGTCGCTGGCCGTGGACAACGTCTTTGTCTTCGCGATCATCTTCGGCTACTTCGCGGCGCCCCGTACGTACCAGCACCGGGTGCTGTTCTACGGGGTGATCGGCTCTACGGGGTGATCGGCGCGCTCGTGCTGCGGGCGGCGTTCATCGCGGCCGGCTCGGCCCTGATCGCCAGCTTCGCCTGGGTCCTGTACCTGATCGGGGCGTTGCTGGTGTTCAGCGGCATCACGATGGCCCGCCAGCGCAGCGAGCACGTCGACCCGTCGCACAGTCGCACGCTTCGGCTGTTCCGACGGCTGGTGCCCTCCTCCGAGACCAACGACGGGGCCCGGTTCTGGACCCGGGTCGACGGGCGGCGGCTGGCCACCCCGCTGCTGGCCGTCCTGGTCCTCGTCGAGGTCACCGAAATCGTCGTCGCGGTGGACTCGATCCCCGCCATCTTCGCGGTCACCCAGGCGCCGTTCCTGGTGTTCACGTCCAACGCCTTCGCGATCCTGGGGCTGCGGGCCATGTACTTCCTGCTGGCGGACCTCATGCACCGGTTCGTCCACCTCAAGCTCGGGCTCGCGCTCGTCCTGGTCTGGGTCGGCGCGAAGATGCTGCTGCACGACGTGTCAAGATCCCGACCTCGGCAGCACTGGCCGTGGTCGACGGAATCATCGCCGTCTCGGTCACCGCCAGCCTGCTGATCACCCGCGGCCAGCGGCCGGTCGTCGAGCCGACCTCTGACGCCGCCCATCCGAACGAACCCGCCCCCGCCGGCACTGTCGTCGGCTCCTGAACGTTCCCATCCCAAGGAGGAGTCATGGCCAAGACCGTCGTACGAGCCAGCCGCGCCGCCGTCCCCGCACTCACGGACGACGGACGCAGGCTGCTGGAGCAACGACTTCAGCGACTGCGGAAGGAGACCCTGGTCGACCTGGGCTCGCTGCTGGCCGACCCGCAGCGTGACGAGCGGCTGGTCAGCGACTTCGAGCGCGTGCTGGGCGAGGCGGACGCCATCGAGGCGCTGCTCGCCGCCGCTGAGCGGCTGCCCGAGCCCGACCCGCGCATCGTGCAGCAGGGGTCGCGGGTCGTGATCGAGGTTTCCGACGGCACCCGGGAGCGGCTGCGGATCGTCCACCCCGCCGAGGCGTTCCTCGACGACGAGCGGGTGTCCTGCGAGTCGCCGGTCGCGGTGGCGCTGCTCGGGGCACGCGTGGGCCAGACCGTGGTCGTGCAGGCGCCCGCGGGCACCTACTCGGCGCGGGTGGTGGACCTGGTGGACGTCGCGGCGGTCGCCTGACCGGGCCGGATCAGGCCGGTCAGGCCTGGGCGCGGTCCGGGCTGGTGGCGTCCTCGAGGGCGGCCAGCAGTTCGTCCCGCTCGGCGGTCAGTGCGTTCAGCTGGTCGCGTTGGTCGGCCAGCCGGGACTCCGCGTTGGCCACCGACTGAGCCAGCTCGGCGATGGTGGACTCGGCCTCACGGTGCCGGATCTGCCAGTCCTGGGCCTGGTTGGCGTTGCTGCGGGCCTGGGCCTCGGCCTTCTGCACGGCCTCGGCCGCCTGGGCCTGGGCCTGCTGGATGGCCGACTGCGCCTGCTGCGCGTACGCGACGGCCTGTGCCGCCCTGGTCTCCGCAGCGGCTCGCTGCTGCTCGCTGGCATCGAGGAGCGAGCGCAGCGCGCGGGTCTCCTCGGACGGGTCGAAGCTGGCCGGCTCGGCGACGGCCGGCACCTCGACCGGGTCAGCCGCTGGCGCGAGCGAGGTGAACGGGTTGGGGTACTCCTCGTCGACCACAGGCTGCCGCTCCTCGGTGGCCTCGTCGGCGGGTGTGGCGGCCGGCTCGGCCTCCTTGCGGGCCCGGCGCAAAGACATGCCCAGGAACTTGCGGGGGGTGTCCTCGGCGTCGGCAGCGTCCGGCGTGAACTCCGAGACGGGCTCCGCGACGCTGTCCACGGGTGCCTCGGGCGCGGCCAGCGGCTCGAGCAGGGGCACGACGGCCTCCGCCGCGGGCGGCTCGAGCGCCCCGGCCGGCTCCTCGGGCGGCGGAGCCGTCGGCTTGGCGGCCTTGCGGCCGGGCAGGACGTCGATCGCCGGGCGCGCGATCGCGCCAGCCATCTCAGCGTCGTACAGCTCCGCGGACATCGGACCTCCACCGGCCTGGGTAACCCGTCGTCCGGGGTATCGGTCGATGCTGCCGCGGGCTTGACCCCACAGATCACCCGGCTGTCGGCGGTCGCTACGACGCGTCGGTCTCCCGCCGGACGGCGATCCACTCGTCCACGCCCGACCATGCGTCGTAGAGCCACTCCACCTGCGCGGACCGCCCGACCGGCACCCCGTCGTGCGGCTCCACGAACCCAGGCCAGGTGCAGCACTTTGTGCTGCGGGATCGCCGTCCAGACGTCGCGCAGGCGGTCCAGCTCGTCCAGCCCGCTGTGCGCGACCAGGACGACGTCGGCCCGCGGGTTCGCGGCGATCGCGGCGAGCACCCCGCCGGGCTTGGGCGCCAGCACGTACTGCATCGCCTCGGCCCGGTCCGCCAGCCCCAGCCGTCCCTGCTCCCGCAGAAAGCTGATGGCCCGCTCCCGGCGGCCCTCGGTGAAGACGCCGCCCTCCGGGAAGATCAGGAAGGCGTCCAGCGTTCCCATCGTGGCGGACAGCTCCGCGATCGCCGCGGTCACGTCGTCGCGGCCGTCGCCCCCGGTGTGCACGGACCGGGTGGGCAGCCGGTTGAGGACGACGTCGATGAACGGGTCCAGCTGCAGCGTGTCCTTGAGCACGATGCGCGACCGGCGGCCGGCCCAGCTGAGCACCTCGTGCACGAGCAGGAACGAGTCGCCCGGTCCGGCCTGCCGGCTCATGATGATCAGCGGCCGCTCGGGCGTGGCCGGGTTGCCGTCGTCCCCGAGCCGTGGGCCGTCGGTCTCGATCCGGAGCACGAACAGGCGGCATCCCGCGGCGTGGAGCGCGCGGAGGCACCAGCGCAGCAGCGCGCAGTGCGCCGTGACGAAAGAGGGGGAGCGCAGCTTCCAGCCGAACCCGCTGCCCACCCACAGGCCGAACGCCGCGGTCAGCCCGACCAGCTCCATGAGCAGGTGGACGATGCCGAAACCGGCCAGCCGCAGGGCCCGCCAGCTGCCGGGCAGCTGGTACGACAGCAGCGCCGCGGCCAGCAGGATCAGCGGCACGTACGCGACCAGGCCGACTGCGGCCAGGATGACGACCGGACCGATGACCAGCCGGCGCAGCCAGTACGGAGGCAGCCAGAGCGTCCCCCGGCACCGCCCGGCAGGGCGTCGAGGTAGGCCTCGGCGCTCCGGTAGGACCGCGCGATCCGGCTGGCGATCTGGGAGAAGTTTCGGTACCGCAGCTGGGCCGGGTCGTTGTAGCGCAACGCCTCACCGGTCGGGAGCACGTGCGCGACGACGCCGTCCGGCAGTGCGTCGAGGTCCCCCGCGAACCGGTGCCGGCGGGAGATCTCGAAGGCCACCATGGCGACCTCCCAGGGGCGCCGCGGCGCGCTGAGCGGCTGCTCCACCCGCCCGACCTGCAGGACGTAGATCTCGGTGGTGCCCAGTTCGACCGCGCGACCCAGCGGGATTGAGTCGACCACGCCCCCGTCGATGTAGTGCTGGCCGTCGATCTCGACCGGTGGCAGCATGCCAGGCACGGCGCAGGAGGCCAGGTCAGCGGGCACGAGCGGCCCGGAGTCGAAGTACCGGGCGGTGGCCGACTCGATCTCGGCGGCGACGCACTGGAACGGCACGGCGAGCTGCTCGAAGGTGTCCACCGGAAGCGACTCGCGCAGCAGCCGGCGCAGCGGCGCATTGGAGTGGGCGTGGGTCCGGGTGCGGGCCAGCGTCTGCAGCCGGCTGAACATTGACCCGCCGAGGACGTCGCTGTCCTGGATGGAGGTCCATTCCTCGGTGAGCCGCCGCACCGCGGCGGCCGTCGGTTCGGCGGGCCACGAAGGCCCCGTTGATCGCTCCGATCGAGGTGCCCACGATGAGGTCGGGGACGACAGACCGCTCGACGAGCGCGCGCAGCATCCCGACCTCGTGGGCCCCAGATGACCCCCGCCGCCGTGGACGAAGGCGACGCGTCCGGTCACCCGTCCATCCTGGCGCACCCACGACCGGCACGGGGTGTCTAGCGGCGTCTCAGCATTTGAGACGGCCCTGCCGACGGATGGACACGCCCGGACCCCGTCCGTATCCTCGACTTCGTGACCACCGTCCCGGCTTCGCGCGCCGCCGTCCGCCCCGTGGGCGCGATGGCGATGTTGTGTGCGCGAATGTGTGCCGGCGCGACGTGTGGCTGCATGCGCCAGGCCTGACCTTTCCGGCCCGCCCCCAGCACACACGAAGGCGACCCCCTCGGGGTCGTCTTCTCGGCGTTTGCCCGCCAGCCCCGCACCTCCACCGCCCGCACCCACACCCACGGAGACCCTCATGACCGACACCCAGGCCGGCTGGTCGTTCGAGACCAAGCAGATCCACGCCGGGCAGATCCCCGACGACACCACCAACGCCCGCGCGCTGCCGATCTACCAGACCACCTCGTACACCTTCCGGGACACCGACCATGCCGCCGCGCTGTTCGGGCTGACCGAGCCGGGCAACATCTACACGCGGATCATGAACCCCACGCAGGACGTCGTGGAGCAGCGGATCGCCGCGCTCGAAGGCGGGGTGGGCGCGCTGCTGCTGTCCAGTGGGCAGGCCGCCGCGACGCTGGCGATCCTCAACCTGGCCCAGGCGGGCGACCACGTGGTGTCCTCTCCGTCGCTGTACGGCGGCACCTACAACCTGCTCCACTACACGCTGGCGAATCTGGGCATCGAGGCCACCTTCGTCGACGATCCGGACGATCTGGAGTCGTGGCGCCGCGCCGTCCGGCCGAACACCAAGGCGTTCTTCGCCGAGTCGATCTCCAACCCGAAGAACGACATCCTCGACATCTCGGCGGTGGCCGCGGTCGCGCACGAGAACGGCGTCCCGCTGATCATCGACAACACGGTGGCCACCCCCTACCTGATCCGCCCGTTCGAGTGGGGTGCCGACATCGTCGTCCACTCGGCCACGAAGTACCTGGGCGGGCACGGCACGGCGGTCGCCGGGGTGATCGTGGACGGCGGCACCTTCGACTGGGCCGCCGCGCCGGAGCGGTTCCCCGGGTTCAACACCCCCGACCCCAGCTACCACGGCCTGGTCTACGCGCAGGCGCTCGGCGCGGCCGCGTACATCACCAAGGCCCGGGTCCAGCTGCTGCGCGACCTGGGTCCGGCCGTCGCTCCGTTCAACGCGTTCCTCATCGCGCAGGGCCTGGAGACCCTCAGCCTGCGCATCGAGCGGCACGTGGCCAACGCGCAGCGGGTGGCCGAGTGGCTGGACAAGCGCGACGAGGTCGAGTCGGTCAGCTACGCGGGGCTGCCGTCGTCCCCCTGGTACGAGCGCGGCCGGAAGTACGCGCCGAAGGGCACCGGCGCGGTGCTGGCCTTCGAGATCAAGGGCGGCATCGAGGCGGGCAAGCGGTTCGTCGACGCACTCGCGCTGCACAGCCACGTCGCGAACATCGGGGACGTGCGGTCGCTGGTCATCCACCCGGCGTCGACCACGCACTCCCAGCTCACCCCGGAGGAGCAGGCGGCGACCGGCGTCACCCCGGGTCTGATCCGGCTGGCCGTCGGCATCGAGGGCATCGAGGACATCCTTGCCGACCTCGAGGCCGGGTTCCGCGCGGCGAAGGGCTGAGCCCATGCCCCTGTCCTACGACGGCCCCCCTCCCGCCAGCGCCGCCTGGCGCGAGGGCGACCACCCGGGTGCCCGCGAGTTCGTCGACCTCGGGCCGCTCGCGCTCGAGGCCGGCGGCGGACTGCCGTCGGTCCGGGTGGCGTACGAGACCTGGGGCACCCTCGACGAGCAGCGGTCCAACGCCGTCCTCGTGCTGCACGCGCTCACCGGCGACTCGCACGTGGTGGGTCCCGAGGGGCCCGGACACCTGACCGGTGGGTGGTGGCAGGGACTGATCGGGCCGGGCGCCCCGATCGACACCGACCGGTGGTTCGTGGTGTCGCCGAACGTGCTCGGAGGCTGCCAGGGGACGACGGGGCCGTCGTCGGCGGCCCCGGACGGCCGCTCGTGGGGCTCCCGGTTCCCACGGATCACGGTGCGGGACCAGGTCGCCGTCGAGGTCGCGTTCGCGGACGCGCTGGGCATCGACCGCTGGGCCGCCGCGATCGGCGGGTCGATGGGGGGCATGCGGGCGCTGGAGTGGGCCGTGGCGCACCCGGCCCGGGTGGGCGCCCTGCTACTGCTCGCCGCCGGGGCCGCAGTCACCCCCGACCAGATCGGCACCCAGTCCGTTCAGGTCATGGCGATCCGCTCGGACCCGCGGTTCCGGGGCGGGGACTACTACGACGCCCCGGCGGGGCAGGGCCCGCACGAGGGCATGGGGCTGGCCCGGCGCATCGCCCACTTGTCGTACCGCTCCGAGACCGAGCTGGACCTCCGGTTCGGGCGCGACCCGCAGGGCACCGAGGACCCGCTGCGGGGCGGGCGCTACGCGGTGCAGTCCTACCTGGACCACCATGCCGACAAGCTGGCGCGCCGCTTCGACGCCGGGACCTACGCGGTGCTGACCGAGGCGATGAACACCCACGACATCGGCCGCGGGCGTGGTGGGGTCGCGGCCGCACTGGCTCGGATCACAGCAAGGGCAGTGGTCGCCGGGGTGGACTCGGACCGGCTGTATCCGCTGCGGCTGCAGGAGGAGCTGGCCGAACTGATCCCGACCTGCGACCAGCTAGAGGTGATCGGCTCCCCGTACGGGCACGACGGCTTCCTCATCGAGATCGACGCCGTCGGCCGGCTGGTCCGCGAAACCCTCGCCACATCGCTCAGCTCCCGCCCCCCAGCCGCTCCTGCCTGACCCTCGCCACCCCTGCGCCCGGCCGGCCCAGACCGGCCCTCCTTCCCATGATCGCCATAAGGGGACGGAATCTGCCCGTGGACGGCGCCATCGGCGGGGAAGAACCCGGCCTGC
>DATCDE010000188.1 GCA_036510875.1 Actinomycetes bacterium | reverse complement strand
TGCGCTACCTGGAGACCAAACGGGACCGGATGGGTCACGACCTGCCGCTGCACCTGCTCGTGGAGGGGGACGCCCAGTGAGCGGGAAGGGTGCTCCGGCGCTGCCGCCGGTGGACGCCTCGGGGCTGCGGGTCGCCGTCGTGGCGGCGTCCTGGCACGAGCAGGTGATGGCCGGGCTGGTCGCCGGGGCGCAGCGGGCGCTGGACGCGGCCGAGGTCCGGCAGGCCGAGCTGCTGCGGGTCCCCGGCTCGTTCGAGCTGCCGGTGGTGGCCCGCGCGGCGGCGCTGGCCGGGTTCGACGCGATCGTGGCCCTGGGCGTGGTGATCCGGGGCGGCACCCCGCACTTCGAGTACGTCTGCGCGGCCGCCACGGACGGGCTGGCCCGGGTGGCGCTGGACACCGGCGTCCCGGTGGGGTTCGGTCTGCTCACCTGCGACGACGAGCGCCAGGCGCTGGACCGGGCCGGGCTGCCCGGCTCGTCGGAGGACAAGGGCGCCGAGGCGGTCGAGGCGGCCCTGGCCGCCGCCCAGGTGCTCCGTAGGCTGTCCCCGTGAAGACCTTCGAGCAGCTCTACGGCGAGCTCCAGGAGCGCGTCGCGTACCGGCCGCAGAACTCCGGGACCGTCGCCGCGCTGGACGCCGGCGTGCACGCCATCGGCAAGAAGGTGGTCGAGGAGGCCGCTGAGGCCTGGATGGCCGCCGAGCACGAGTCCCCCGAGCGCGCGGCCGAGGAGATCGCCCAGCTGCTCTACCACGCCCAGGTGCTCATGATCGCCTGCGGGCTCACCCTCGACGACGTCTACGCGAGGCTCTAGCCGTGCTGCGCATCGCCGTGCCGAACAAGGGGTCGCTGGCCGAGCCGGCCTCGCAGATGCTGCGGGAGGCCGGCTACCGGCAGCGCTCGGACGCCCGTGAGCTGGTGCTGCAGGACCCGGACAACGGGGTCGAGTTTTTCTTCCTGCGGCCGCGGGACATCGCCGTCTACGTCGGGTCCGGGCGGCTGGACGTCGGCATCACCGGGCGCGACCTGCTGCTGGACAGCGGCGCCGCGGCAGCCGAGCTGCTGCCGCTGGGCTTCGCCGGCTCGACGTTCCGCTACGCCGCGCCGACCGGCACCGCCACCGACGTGGCGGAGCTCGCCGGGCTGCGGGTGGCCACCGCCTACCCGGGCCTGGTGGCCAAGCACCTGGCCGACCACGGGGTCGCGGCCGAGGTGATCCGGCTGGACGGCGCGGTCGAGACCTCGGTCTCCCTGGGCGTGGCTGACGTCATCGCCGACGTCGTCGAGACCGGGACCACCCTGCGGCACGCCGGGCTGGCGGTGTTCGGCGAGCCGATCCTGCGCTCCGAGGCGCTGCTCGTCCGCCGGGCCGGCGCCGAGGCGACCCCGGCCGTGGAGCAGCTGGTGCGCCGGTTGCAGGGCGTGATCGTGGCCCGCACCTACGTGCTCATGGACTACGACATCCGGGCCGAGCTGGTCGACGCCGCCTGCGCCATGACGCCGGGCATCGAGTCGCCGACGATCTCGCCGCTGCGCGAGTCCGGCTGGGTGGCCGTGCGTGCGATGGTGCCGCGCCGGGACACCAACAAGGTGATGGACGAGCTGTGGGAGCTCGGCGCCCGCGGGATCCTGGTCACCGACATCCACGCGTGCCGGCTGTAGCCAGGCCGATGTCCGCCTGCCCGCCGCTGCGCACGGTCTGGCGGCCCGGGTTCGCCCGCTGGACCGCGGTCGGGGTGGCTCTGTTCGCGACGGTGACGCTCATCGGGATCGCCGTGCTGCTGCCGATCCCGTGGTCGGACCGCATCTACTGGCTGGACCGGGCCCTGCTGGCCGCGCTGGGGCTGTTCGCCGGCTGGTTCATCGGCCGGTTCGCGCGGGTGCGGGTGGCCGCGGACGACACCGGGATCCTCGTGGTCAACGCGTTCCGGCGGCACCGGCTGGAGTGGGCCCAGGTGGTCGGCGTCCGGCTGGGCAGCGGCGACCCGTGGGTGCAGCTGGACCTGTCCGACGGGACGGTGCTGGCGGCGATGGCCATGCAGACCGCGGACGGGGAGCGCGGCCGACGGATGGCCGCCGAGCTGGCCAGCTGCGTGGCCCAGCGCGCCGGCCGGGAGCCGGGCTCCCGAGAGCTGTCAGAGTGACGACGATGTATAGCTCGTCGTCACCCTGACAACTCTCAGCCGGACGGCGTCAGGAACTGCTCGACGGCGTCGGCGATTCCGGTGGCGATGGCCAGCTGGCCCGGTGGACTGGCCGCGAGCGTTCCCTCGAACGGGTCGGTGAGGAACAGCGGCTCCACCAGGGCCCCAGGCATCCGGCTGGGCGTGTCGAAGTACCCGGCCTTGGCCGGGCCCAGGATGAGCAGGTGGCCGTACGCCTCGCCCGCCGCGGTGAGCGCGTTGCCGTCGGCGCCGTCCTTGACCACGCCGACGTCGGGCACGTCCCAGTCCGGGTGCGCGTGCAGCTGCTTGATGATGTTGTCCTGCACCAGGGTGGCCAGCTGCAGGTTCTGCGCGGAGAACGGCCGAGAAGCGTCGTAGACCGTCATCACGCCGGCGTTCTTCGGGCTGGCCCCGACGTTGTAGTGCACCGACACCAGGGCGTCCGCCTTGCCCAGGTTGGCGCAGGTCGCCCGGGCGGCGACGTCCCGGTGCAGCCCCGCCGGGGTGAAGATCCCTCCGGTGAGGTCGCCGGGCCCGGGGTTGGCCACCGGTCCGTTCGTTGTGCGGGACACCACGACCCGGAACCCGGCCGCGCGCAGCAGGGTCGCGGCCTTGGCCACCACGGGCAGAGTCATGTCCCGCTCGTGCAGGGTCCGGCCCGCCTCGGTGACACCCACCCCGCCGGGGTCCGGCCCACCGTGCCCAGCGTCGAGGAACACCGTCTGCATGCGGTCCCCGTGAGTCGGTGCGTAGGCCAGGCACGCGCCGGTTGCGAACCTCGCGGGGTCCAGCGCCGGCACGGTGGCCTCGGCCACCGGAGTCGCGCCGGCTGCGGCGGCGCTGCCCTGGGTCGCCGGCGCGGAGCTCGCCATGACCGCCACGACGACGACGGCGGCGGTCGCGAGGCCGGCGATCAGCGCCGTGCGCCGGAGCCGGCGCGCCCGCTCGCGGCTCCACGATGTCATCTTTGCAGGCTAACCCGAGGACGGCGGGAACCAGGGCAGGCGTGCTCTGACCGGCCGGGAACAGTGGGCGGGTCCGGGGGATTGCACAGGCATGCGCGCGATCGTCTACACGACCACCGGCGGCCCCGATGTGCTCTCGCTGACCGATCGGCCGGTCCCCGTGCCCGGCCCGGGCGAGGTCCGGGTGCGCGTCGTGGTGTCCGGCGTGAACCCCACCGACTGGAAGACCCGGCGAGGCAGCGGCCCTGGCCAGCCGTTGGCCTTCCCGGCCGTGGTCCCGCATCAGGACGGCGCCGGGACCGTCGATGCGCTCGGGCCCGGGGTGTCCGACCTGGCCGTCGGGCAGCGGGTGTGGCTGTGGGAGGCCGCCTGGCAGCGGGCCGACGGCACCGCCCAGGAGTACGTGGTGCTGCCGCGGGCGCAGGCCGTCCCGTTGCCGGACGCAGCGTCGTTCGACCTGGGGGCCACTCTCGGGATCCCGGCGCTGACCGCGCACCGCTGTCTGACCGTCGCCGAGTCCGGGCCGGACCGGCTGCACCTCGGCGCGCTCTTCGGGCGCACCGTGCTCGTCGCCGGCGGGGCCGGGGCGGTGGGGCACGCCGCGATCCAGCTGGCCCGCTGGGCCGGCGCCGAGGTGGTCACGACCGTGAGCAGCCCGGCCAAGGCCGAGCTGGCCCGCCGTGCGGGGGCCCACCACGTGGTCGACTACCGGGCGCAGGACGCCGCCGGGGAGATCCGGAGGGTCGCGCCGCGGGGCGTCGACCTGGTGGTCGAGGTGTCGCCCGCCGTGAACGTGGCGCTGGACACCGCCGTGGTCGCGCCGCACGCCACCGTGGCGATCTACGCGAACAACGGAGGCGACGAGGTCGTGCTCCCGGTGCGGGCGCACATGACGCCGAATACCCGCTTCCAGTTCGTGCTGGTCTACACCGTCCCCGCCGATGCCAAGCGGCACGCGGTCGCGGACGTCGCGGCGGCGGTGGCTGCGGGCGCCCTTTCGGTGGGGGAGGACGCCGGCCTGCCGCTGCACCGGTTCGCGCTGGAGCGCACCCCGCAGGCACAGGCCGCGGTCGAGGCCCAGCTGGTCGGTAAGGTGCTCGTCGACCTCGGCTGAGCGCGCTGCGCCGTCAGGTTTCGGGCAGATCGTCCGGCAGATGCGACCATGGGACGGCGCTGCGGACCGTTCCGCGGCCGACGGAGCTGACGGGTCGGAGGAGGACGGGCGGATGCGCGGGTGAGCGCCGTTGCCGAACGGACGCCGCGTCGGGCCGGTTCCGCGTCCGACCGCCAGGGCCAGGCCGGCTTCCGGCCGGACATCGAGGGCCTACGGGCGCTCGCGATCGTGCCCGTGGTGGCCTACCACGCGTCCCAGTTCGCCGTGGTCGCCGGTGGGCCGAGCGTCCTGGTGGCGATCACCGCGCTGTTCGGCTGGGTGAGCGGCGGGTTCCTCGGGGTCGACGTCTTCTTCGTCATCTCCGGTTTCCTCATCACCGGGCTGCTCGTGCGCGAGGCCGAGGCCCGCGACCGCATCCACTTCGGCCGCTTCTATGCGCGGCGGGCCCGCCGGATCCTGCCGGCGGCCACGGTGACGCTGCTGGTCACGCTGGCCGTGTCGTTCGTCGTGCTGCCGGCCGCGCGGCTGGTGACGGTGGCCGGGGACGTGCTGTGGGCCGGGCTGTTCAACGCCGACGTCCGGTTCGCCATCTCCGGCGTGGACTACATGGGGGTCGCGGTCGCGCCGAGCCCGGTCCTGCACTTCTGGAGCCTCAACGACGAGGAGAAGTTCTACCTAGTGTGGCCGGTGCTCCTCACCGTCGCCACCTGGCTCGCGGTCCGGCGGTGGCGGCTGCCGCTGCGGCCGGCCCTGACGCTGGCGCTGCTGGCGCTCGCGGTGCCGTCCTTGTGGTGGTCGCAGCACCTGGTGTCGGTGGGCGCGCCGTCGGGCTACTTCTCGGCGTTCTCCCGTGCCTTCGAGCTGGCTGCGGGTGGGCTGCTGGCCCTCGCCGCACCGCTCGTGGAGCGGGTGCCACGGCCGGCGAGGGTGCTGGGGGCCGTCCTCGGGCTCGCTGTCGTGGCCGTGTGCATGGTCACCTACACGGCGCTCACCCCGTTCCCCGGCGTGACCGCGCTGCCCGTCGTCCTGGGCACCATGCTGGTGATCGCCGGGCACCCGGCCGGGATCGTCGCGCGCGGGCTGTCCCTGTCGTCGTTGCGCTGGGTGGGGCGGATCTCCTACTCGCTGTACCTGTGGCACTGGCCGGTCCTGGTGCTGGGCGCCGCCGCCGCGGGCGGCCGGCTGTCCGCCACCTACGCGCTGCTCGGCGTCGCCTTGTCCGTCGTCCTCGCCTGGGCGTCCTACCGGTTTGTGGAGCAGCCACCGCAACGGGCCGCCTGGCTGCGGCCGACCCGCAACGCGCTGCTGTTCGGCCTGGTCCTGCTGGTGGCCACGGCCGGCGCGGCCCTGGGGGTGGGCCGCGCCGCGACGAGGGCGGTGGCCGCGCAGGACGCCGCGGCCACCGCGGGGCTCACCCGGGTCGCCAAGGCCGACACCCGGCTGCTGTGGATCGGTGACTCGCTGACCCAGCGCGGCGAGGGTCCGCTCGAGGCAGCGCTGGGCGCGGCCGGCTGGGACTTCCGGATCGACGCGCTCGGCGGCCGCCCGATCGTCTCCGGGAAGCGGGCCGGCTGGACGCCGCTGTGCAACGCCGCCCCGACCTGCGGCGGCGACCAGGTGCTGCGCGCCGGACCGATCCCGCCGACCGTGGTGGTCGCGCTCGGCAGCAACGGGGAGGTCACCGCGCAGTACCGGGTGGCGCCGCCGACCCCCACCGACTCGGGGCTGCGGACCAAGCGCGACGCCCAGGGCCGCTACGTGATCACCGGCCAGGACACGCCCGCCCAGGTGGCCGCCGAAGTGGGCACGATCATGCGGCTGGTGCCCCGGACGACCACGGTCTACTGGGTCGGCATCTGGCTGGACGACCGGATCTGGGGCAACCTCACCTGGCGGCAAAGCGATGCGGCCATCCGGGCCACGGTGGCGAAGTACCCGAACGCCCGGTTCCTCGACTGGGCCGGCTACGTGGAGAGCCAGCACGTGCCCTACATGCCGGACGGCTCCCACCCGGACCCGGCCGGCATGGTCCTGCGGGCCCGCTGGCTGGTCTCCCAGCTGCGCTGACCCGACCGACCGGTCAGGCGGCGTGGTCGCCGGGGCCGCCGTGGTCGCCGGGGCCGCCCGAGGGGCGGGTCTGGACGGCGGTGACCTTGAAGGACTTGTCCCTCTTGACCTCGCCCTGGGTGCCGTCGGTCTTGGTGACGGAGGCCTCGTAGGTGTCGTCGCGGTCGGTCTCGACGCGGACGACGGTGCCGCCGGGGACGGCTGCCAAGGCTGCGGCCTTGACCTGGTCGGCGGTGGTCCCGGTCAGCAGGGTCTCGCCGGGGCCGCCGTCCCGGTACGGCGCGACCGTGCGGCCGAGCTCGACGAGCCGCCCGACGCCGCCTGGGCGATGGTCCGGGTCAGCACGGCGAGGCCGCCGAGCACAGCGGCGGACACGACGGCCAGGGTGATCTTCTTGGTGCTGGTCTGCACGAGGTTCCTCTCGTCCGGCCCAGCCGGTTCGGGGGAGCCGGGCGCGTCCGATGAGCGTGCGCGGGCCGGGTGAGACGGACCTTGCCCGGCGTGAGAGCGGCGTGAGAGTTCGTGCGGTCACGGTTGGGCGGGAGCGGCCGGCAGCTCGATGCCCACCTCGGTGCCGTTCGGCGTGGTCCGCGCGAAGGCGGTGCCGCCGTGCGACTCGGCGACGTCGCGGACGATGGCCAGGCCCAGTCCGGACCCGGGCATGCTGCGGGCCGTGTCGGCGCGGAAGAACCGGTCGAACACGTACGGGACGTCGGCCGCGGCGATCCCGGGCCCCCGGTCGGTCACCGTCACGGCGCCCTGGACCACCGTCACCCGCACCGGAGCACCCCCGCCGAACTTGGCGGCGTTGTCGAGCAGGTTGCTCACCGCCCGCTCCAGCGCGGCCGGCCGGCCTAGCACCTCGGTGGTGTCCGCGTCGACGGTCACGTCGCGGCCGTACCGGCGCCGGGTGCGGTCGGCGACGCGCTCCACGAGCGGGGCCAGCGTGACCCGCTGCTCGGGCTCCTGGTCGGCCTGGTCGGAGGCCAGCGCCACCAGCTCGTTGACCAGGTCGGTCAGCTCCCGGGTCTCCGCGTCCAGGTCGGTGAGCACCTGGACGCGCTGCTGGTCGGGCAGGTCGGCGTGCCGGCGCAGCACGCTCACGTTGGTCCGCAGGCTGGTCAGCGGGGTGCGCAGCTCGTGGCCGGCGTCCTGCACCAGCCGCTGCTGGGCCTCCCGGGAGCGGCGCAGCGCCTCGAGCATGCTGGCCAGGGCCACCCCGAGCCGGGCCGCCTCGTCGGTGCCCTCGGTGGGCACCGGGACGTCGAGCCGGCCAGTGCTGGCCACCTGCTCGGCGGCGTCGGTGAGCCGGGCCAGCCGCCGGGTGAGCTGGCGCGCGATCACCCACCCGGCCAGCCCCGACAGCAGCACCACGACGAGGACGACGATGAGGATCTGGCTGCGCAGCTGGTCCAGGACCCGCTCGTTCTCCACGGTGCTGCGCGCCACCTGCAGCGCGCCGCCGTCGCCCAGCGCCACCGTCAGGACCCGGAACGGCGTGTCATCGATGACCTCGTCCCGGCGCACGGAGCCCAGCTGCCCGGCGGCCACCTGGCGGTCGAGGGCGGTCACGGGCAGCACCAGCCCGGTCCCGGGCGAGCTCACGTTCCCGGTCGGGTCGAGCGTCTGGGTGACCACCTGCTCGGTGCGCAGCAGGTCGATCGGGTTCAGCCCGGTCGGCCCGCCCCCCGGCTGGCCACGGTCGCCGTCGCGGCTGTCCCGCTGCGTCTCGGCGGCCACGCTGGCCAGCGACGCGTTCACCTCGCTGTTGAGCCGGTCGGTCATGGCCAGGTAGCTGAGCATCCCGGTGATGACCGTGCCCACCGTGGCCACGAGCACGAACAGCAGGGTGATCTTGGTGCGCAGGCTGCCCATCGGGTGGGTCATGCCCGCACCGTGTAGCCCACCCCGCGCACCGTGTGGATCAGCTTGACGTCCTCGTCCGCGTCGATCTTGCGGCGCAGGTAGCTGATGTAGACGGCCAGGTTGTTCGAGCCTGGGCCGAAGTCGTAGCCCCAGATGCGGTCGTAGATGGTGCTGTGCACGAGCACCACCCCGGCGTTGCGCATGAGCAGCTCGAGCAGGTCGAACTCGGTCTTGGACAGCGTGATCGGCCGCCCGGCCCGGGTGACCTCACGGGTCGCCGGGTCCAGGGTCAGGTCGGCCACCACGAGCGGCGCGTCGATGCCGATGACGTCGCCGGCGTCACTGGCGCCGTCCATGGGCCGAAACCGGCGCAGCAGCGCGCGGATGCGGGCCAGCAGCTCGTCCAGGTCGAACGGCTTGGGCAGGTAGTCGTCCGCGCCGGCGTCCAGGCCGGCCACCCGGTCGGAGGTCTCGGTGCGGGCCGTGAGCATGAGGATCGGCGTTTGGTCGCCCTGCGCACGCAGCACCCGGCACACGGTGAGCCCGTCGATGCCGGGCATCATCACGTCCAGGATGAGCACGTCCGGCTTGTCGCCGGCGATCGCCTCCAGCGCCGACGCGCCGTCCGGGACGGCGACGACCGGGTAGCCCTCCAGCTCCAGGGCGCGGGCCAACGACTCGCGGATCGCGCGGTCGTCGTCCGCCACCAGCACCCGACCGGTCATCCGCCGATCATGGCGGACGAACCTAAGAACAGCGTGGGAACGCCCACCCGCCAGCGCGCGGCAGCATCGCCAGCAGGCGTTGACAAAGATGGGCGGTCGCGAGACGGCGACGCCGACCAGGGGCGCGGGCTGGCCGCGCGAGGTGGCGCCGGCTCAGCTCTGCTGGCCCATGGACCACAGCGCCCACAGCGTGGTCCGCACCCGCCGCGGCTGCCTGAGGGTGCCAAGCACCGCGTAGGCGACGTCCTCCGGGCGCAGGTAGGACTCCAGTGCCGGCATGCCTGGGGTGCGCCCGGTGCCCATGGCGAACTCGGTCTCCACCCCCGCCGGGCAGACGGCGGTCACCCGGATGCCCTTCTCGCGCAGCTCGCGGTCCAGCGCCCCGGCCAGCCCGACCTGGGCGAACTTGGTGCCGGCGTACACGGCCTCGTCGCCGCCGCCGCGCAGGCCCGCGACCGACGACACGATGACCAGGTCACCGCCGCCGGCCGCGATCATCGCCGGGACGGCGGCCCGCACGCTCCACACGGTGCCGGTGAAGTTCGTGTCGATCATGGTGGCGACGGCCTCGTCGTCGTAGTCGAGGATGCTGCCGTACAGGCCCATCCCGGCGTTGGCGACCATGGTGTCGAGCCGGCCCCACCGCCCCAGCGCCGCGTCGACGAGCCGCTGGTTGTCGGCGGGGGAGCGGACGTCCATGGTGACGGCGAGCGCGTTGTCGGTGCCGAGCTCGTCGACGAGCGTGGCCAACCGCTCGTGCCGGCGGGCCCCGATGGCCACCTTCGCGCCCTCCTCGACGAGCAGCCGGGCCACGGCGGCGCCGATCCCGGCGCTCACTCCGGTGATCGCGACGACGGTGTCGGTCAGGCTGCGGGTCTCGGCGGGCATGGGGTCCTCCTGGGGACAATGGGTGTGCTGCCAACCTATCGCGGGGCGCGAGCGGGTCTTCGGGGCTAGCGTTTCACCATGGAGCGCCTGGCCGTCCCCGGGGTGAGCACCCCCGAGGACCTTGCCCACAAGCTGGACGAGCAGGGCTACCTGTGCGACGAGGGGCTGGCCACGGCGGCGTTCCTCGCGCTGCGGATGGGGCGCCCGCTGTTCCTCGAGGGCGAGGCCGGGGTCGGCAAGACGTCGCTGGCCACGGCGCTGGCCGGCGTGCTCGGCGCGCCGCTCATCCGACTGCAGTGCTACGAGGGGCTGGACGCCGCCCAGGCGTTGTACGACTGGGACTTCCCCCGCCAGCTGCTGCACCTGCGGGCCGCCGAGGCGGCCGGCGTCCACGACGTCGAGGCGATCGAGAAGGACCTGTACGACCGGCGGTTCCTGGTGGCCCGCCCGCTGCTGCAGGCCCTGGAGACCAGCCCCAGCGTGCTGCTGGTCGACGAGGTGGACCGCGCGGACGACGAGTTCGAGGCGTTCCTGCTCGAGGTGCTGTCCGACTTCACCCTGTCGGTGCCGGAGCTGGGCACCGTCCGGGCGGAGACCCCGCCGCTCGTCGTGCTCACCAGCAACCGGACCCGCGAGGTGCACGACGCGCTGAAGCGGCGCTGCCTCTACCACTGGCTGGAGCACCCCGGCTTCGCGCGTGAGGTGGCGATCATCCGGCGGCGGCTGCCTGAGGCGTCCGAGCTGCTGGCCGAGGGGGTGGCCCGGGCCGTCCAGTCGCTGCGCGCGCTGGACCTGCTCAAGCCGCCGGGGGTCGCCGAGTCGCTGGACTGGGCCGAGGCGCTGCTTGCGCTGGGCGCCCGCGAGGTCGACCCGGACCGGGCGGCCCGCAGCCTGGGCGCCGTCCTGAAGTACCGCGAGGACCAGGAGCGGGTCCTCGCGGCCGGCGTCGGGGCGCTCGTGTCGTGAGCGCCGCTGTGAGCGCGTCCGCCGGCGCGGAGACGGTCCTCGATACCCTGGTGGGCTTCGCCCGCACCCTCCGCGCGGCCGGCGTGGCCGCCGGCCCGGACCGGGTCCAGGCCATGGTCGAGGCGCTGGGCGAGCTCGACGTGTGCCGCCGTGACGACGTGTACTGGGCCGGGCGGCTGACGCTGTGCTCGGGCCCGGACGACCTGCCCCGCTACGGCGCGGCGTTCACCGCGTGGTTCGGCGGCGAGGTCCCCCCGCCGATGCGGCCGGTGCCGCGCACCGAGGTGCGCCGAGAGGTGGCGATGCCCGTGGACGCCAGCGCGGGCGATCGGCCGGGCACCGACCCGAGCCGGGCCGCCACCGCCAGCCCGGCCGAGGTGCTGCGGCACCGCGACGTCGCCCGGCTGACCCCGGCCGAGCGGGACGAGGTGCGGCGGATGATCGCCCTGCTGCGCTCGCCCGCGCCGCTGCGGCCGTCCCGCCGGCTGGTCCCGGACCGGCACGGCCTGCTCGACCCGCGGCGCACCGTGCGGGCGATGCTTGAGCGGGGCGGCGAGCCGGCCCGGCTGCGGCGCCAGCACCGCACTCAGCGGGCCCGGCGGGTGGTCCTGCTCGTGGACGTGAGCGGGTCGATGGCGCCGTACGCCGACACGGTGCTCCGGTTCGCGCACGCCTGCGTGCGGCAGCGGCCCCGGACCGAGGCGTTCACCATCGGCACCCGGCTGACCCGGGTGACCAGGGAGATGGCGGCCACGGACCCGGACGCCGCCATGACCGCCGTGTCGTCCGTCGTCCCGGACTGGAGCGGCGGCACCCGGCTGGGCGAGGAGCTGAAGGCCTTCCTCGACCGGTACGGCCAGCGGGGGGCGGCCCGCGGGGCGGTCGTCGTGGTCGCGTCCGACGGCTGGGAGCGCGGCGACCCCACGCTGCTGGGCGAGCAGATGCACCGGCTGCACCGGCTGGCCCACCGGGTGGTCTGGGTCAACCCGCACATGGCCCGCGAGGGGTTCGCGCCGATCACCGCGGGGATGGCCACGGCACTGCCGTGGGTTGACGACTTCGTCGAGGGGCACAGCCTGGCCGCGTTCGAGCGGCTGGGTGCGCTGATCTCCCAGGGAGGGTCCGTCGATGCGTGAGGTGATCGCCGACATTCGTCGGCTGTACGACGAGGGCGGCAGCTTCGGGCTGGCCACCGTCGTGCGGACCTGGAAGTCCGCGCCCCGCCCGGCGGGGGCGTCGATGGCGGTGTCGGCGTCCGGCGAGGCGGTCGGCAGCGTGAGCGGCGGCTGCGTCGAGGGCGCGGTCTACGACCTGGCCCAAGAGGTCATGGCCAGCGGCCGCCCGGTGCTGCAGCGGTACGGAGTGAGCGACGACGACGCGTTCGCGGTCGGGCTGACCTGCGGCGGGATCCTCGACGTGTTCGTCGAGGCGGTGTCGGAGCGGACCTGGCCGCAGCTGCCCGCGGTGATCGCCTCGATCGAGCGGCGGGAGCCGGTCGCGGTGGCCACGATCGTCGACGGGCCGGGGCGGCTGGGCGCCAAGCGGGTGGTCTGGCCGGACCGGGCTTCCGGCGAGCTCGGCTCGCAGCGGCTCGAGCACGCGGTGACGGACGACGTCCGCGGCATGCTCGAGTCCGGGCGCACCGGGTTCTTGCACTACGGCGCGGACGGCGAGCGCCGCGGCGACGAGCTGGCCGTGTTCGTCCAGTCGTACGCCCCGCCGCCGCTCATGCTGGTCTTCGGCGCGATCGACTTCGCCGGTGCGGTGGCCCGCATCGGCCGGTTTCTCGGCTACCACGTGACCGTGTGCGACGCCCGCCCGGTGTTCGCCACGACCAAGCGGTTCCCGGACGCCGACGAGGTGGTCGTGGAGTGGCCGCACCGGTACCTCAGCGGCGTGCAGGTGGACTCGCGCACGGTGATCTGCGTGCTCACCCACGACCCGAAGTTCGACGTGCCGCTGCTGGAGGTGGCGCTGCGCACCCCGGCCACCTACATCGGGGCCATGGGCAGCCGGCGCACCCACGAGGACCGGCTGGCCCGGCTGCGCGAGGCCGGGCTCACCGACGACCAGCTGGCCCGGCTGTCCTCGCCGATCGGGCTGGACATCGGCGCCCGCACCCCGGAGGAGACCGCCGTCTCGATCGCCGCCGAGATCATCGCGGCGCACTGGGGCGGCACCGGGTCGCGGCTGGGCTCGGTGGACGGGCCGATCCACCCCGGGGCGGATCGGTGAGCGTCGCCGGGGTGCTGCTCGCGGCGGGGGAGGGCAGCCGGTTCGGCGGACCCAAGGCGGTCGCCGAGCTGGACGGCGAGCGGCTGGTCGACCGGGCGGTGCGGGTGCTGCGCCTCGGCGGGTGCGATCCCGTGGTCGTCGTCCTCGGAGCGGCGGTCGTCGAGGTACCCGGGGCTGACCAGGTGGTGGTGAACCCGGAGTGGGCGAGCGGGATGGGGTCGTCGCTGAGCGCCGGGCTGGCCGCGCTGTCGGACACCGTGGACGCCGCGGCGGTCACGCTCGTGGACCAGCCGGGCCTGCTGCCGGCCGCCGTGCGCCGGGTGCTGGCAGCCGGGGGTGACGACCCGGCTGCGGTGCTCGCGGTCGCGACGTACGGCGGGCAGCGGGCGCACCCGGTGCTGCTCGGCCGAGGGCACTGGGCCGGGGTGGCCGAGCTGGCGGTGGGGGACGTGGGAGCGCGGCCCTACCTGGCCGCGCATCCGGCCGACGTCGTGGAGGTCGCCTGCGACGACGCCGGCGACGCCACCGACGCGGACACCCCCGAGGAGCTCGCGGGGCACGGCATCCTGCGCCGGATCGGCGCCGGGGCCGGGTCGGCCGGGGGCGCGCTGGGCGCGGGGATGGCCGAGTTCGGGGCGTTCTTCGGCGGTGCGTCCGCGCGGGCCGCCGTCGAGGAGCGGCAGGCCGAGGCGTTCCGGCGGGACGAACAGGGTGAGGGCGAGCCGATGGACGTCGACCTGGACCGCGGAGTGGTCCGGATCAGGCCACCGAGCGGCCCGGCCTCAACCGGGTGACCAGGCCCAGCTGGAGGACGCCGGTCACCAGCAGCAGCAGGAACGGCACCCGGAAGCCGCCGGTGGCGTCGCGCAGCGCACCGAGCAGGAGCGGTCCGGCCGCGGCGATCGTGTAGGAGACCAGGAAGGCCATCGCGGACAGCCCGGCCGACTGGCTGGGGTCGGGCGCATAGTCGACGAGCAGGGCCAAGCCGAGGGTGAACCCGCCGCCGAGCCCGTAGCCGAGGATCGCGATCCAGACCCACGGCGCCCCCATCGGCACCCAGGTGACGACCACCAGCCCGACGACGGCCATCCCGACGACCAGCCCGAACAGCGGACGGCGGTCCGGCATCCGGTCGGCGGCGATCGGGATGGTCAGCGCCGACAGCAGCTGCACCACGCTGAACTCGGCGAGCAGCAGCCCGGACCGCTCGCCGGTCCAGCCGAACGACTCGTAGGCCGGGGCGATCCAGGCCAGCAGCGAGTAGAACAGCACCGAGTTCGCGGTGAGGTAGGCGGCCACCAGCCAGGCGGTGCGGCTGCGCCAGGGCAGCCCATGGGTGGCGGTCTCGGCCTCCTCGCCCTCGCGCTCGTTGACCTTGCGCAGCACCGGCAGCCAGGCCGCCAGCGCGACCACGGCGAGGATCCCCCACGAGGCGATCGAGGCCTGCCACGAGCCCAGCGCCGCGGCCAGCGGCACCGCGAGCGCCGACGCCGCGGTGGCACCGACCATCATGGCGGCCAGGTAGAACCCGGTGACGGTGCCGGACCGCTCGGGGAAGAACTCCTTGACGACGCCCGGCAGCACGGTGCCGGCCACCGCGATCCCGATCCCGCCGAGCAGCACCGCGAGGAACAGTGCGGGCGCGAACGACCCCGCGAGCCGCAGCGCGAAACCGGCCAGCAGCAGCACGAGCGCCACCACGATGGCCGCCTCCCGGCCGAACCGCTGGGCCATCCGGTGCGCGGGCGGCGCGAACAGCCCCATGCACAGCACCGGCAGCGTCGTGAGCGCGCCGGCGGCGGCGCCGCTCAGACCGAGGTCCGCCTCGATGGCCGGGACCAGCGGCGGGATCGACGCGAGCGCCGCGCGGAGGTTGAGTGCGACCAGCAGCAGTGCGGCCAGCAGCAGGCCGGGGCGCATCGCGCCGGCGGTGGTGCCCTCTCCCGTTGCTGCCTGGCTGCCCACCCGCGCATCGTCGCAGACGGCTGGCCCGGCTAGCGTGGCGCGGTGACCGGTCGCCCGCTGCCGCCGTCGTCGCCGTTCGGTGCGGACGACGGATCGGCCGCGCCCGCGGTGCTGGCCGCGCTGACGGCGGTGGCCGAGGGCCGGGCCGGGGCGGACACCGTGGTGGCCGCGCTGCGCGACGCGCGGCTGCTGGCCCCGGTGGTGGCCCGGCTGGACGAGGCCGACACCGACGCGACCGGGCGCACCGTGGAGAAGGTCGCGCACCTGGCCACCGTCACGATGACCTCGCCGGACGGCCGGCGCGGCGTCCCGGTGTTCACCTCGCTGGCGGCCCTGGCTGAGTGGGACCCGGACGCGCGCCCGTTCCCGCTCCGCGCGGTGGACGCCGCCCGGGGGGTGTTCGACGAGGGCGGTGACGCGCTGCTAGTCGACCCGGCCAGCCCGCACCGGGTGGCGCTCACCGGGTCGCTGCTGCTGGCGCTGGCCGAGGACCGGCCGTGGCTGCCGCCGTCCGCCGACCCGGTCGTGGCTGCGGCGGTCGCCGCGGCAGTCGAGGGGCTGCCCGGGCTGGCGAGCGTCTCCGTCGGCCCGGCGGACGACGCGGACCTGCTGGTCACCGTGGTGCCGAAGCGGTCCGCCGACGGGCTCGGGCTCGCGCAGGCCGTGGCCGCCCGCCTCGCCGACGTGCCGGTGCTGCGGGCCCGGCTGGACCGCGGCCTCGACCTGGCCGTGGCAGACGTGGCGTGCTGACCGCAATCGAGGCGTTCAGGCCGCCGACGCTGTCGGGGGCTGGGAGGCTGATCTTCGTCGGATGCCGATCGGAAGGGATGGCCCATGGCCAGGAGGCTCACTGCCGAGTTCATCGGAACCTTTGCCCTGGTGTTCCTCGCCGTCGGCGCGGCGGTCACCGGCATCAAGTCCGCCGGGCCGCTGTCCGTTGCCCTCGCCTTCGGCTTGGTCCTCACCTTCGCTGTGTACGCATTCGGGCCGGTGTCCGGCTGCCATGTCAACCCGGCCGTCACCATCGGCATGGTGATTGCGCGCAAGATGCCGCTGTCGGAGGCGGTGCCGTACTGGGTGGTCCAGCTGGTGGGGGCGACCGCCGCGGCCGCCCTGCTCAAGCTGGCGACCACCAGCTTCGACGTCACGGATGAGACCGGGGCGCTGGGCACCAATGGCTACGGGGCGGGCCACGGGATCAACATGGCCGGCGCGTTCGTCGTCGAGACCGTGCTGACCCTGCTGTTCGTCCTGGTCATCCTGCTGGTGACCGACAAGGCCGCCACGGCGGGCATGGCCGGGCTCGCGATCGGCACAACGCTCGCGGTCGTGCACCTCGTCGGCATCCCGTTGACCGGGACCTCGGTCAACCCGGCCCGCTCCTTCGGTCCGGCGCTGTTCGAGGGCGGCACCGCGCTGTCCCAGCTGTGGCTGTTCATCCTGGCGCCGCTGGTGGGCGGGGTGCTGGCCGCGCTGGTCTACCAGGTGGCGCGCAAGGACCCCGCGGCCTGAGTCCGGCTCAACGGTAGACGGGCCCGGTGAGCTTCTCGCCGGGCCCGTCACCGGGCTGGTCGGGGTAGGGGGAGGCCTCGCGGAAGGCCAGCTGCAGGCTACGCAGGCCGTCTCGCAGTGGGGCCGCGTGGTGGTGGCCGAGGTGCGGTGCGGCCGCGGTGACCAGGCCGGCGAGGGCGTCGATGAGGATCCGGGCCTCGGCCAGGTCCGCGGGCGGCGCGCCACCCGGGTCGTCCGGAACGGACAGCCCGCACTGGACGGCGGCTGCGCTCATCAGGTGCAGGGCGGCGGCGGAGACCACCTCGGCGGCCGGCACCTCGGCGATGTCGCGGGCGGCGTCGGTGTACCCGTTCGGATCCTCGGTGCTCATCCTGCTACCCTGGCAGACGACCGATCGGGGTGCGTCAGTGCTCCGGTCCGCAAGCGGAGGCCCGCCTCCCACCCGGTACGTCCCCAAGCGTCGCCGGGTCCGGTCCGGACGTCGGAAGTTTCGGCGTCCCGCAGTGCCGTACCGGCCGTCGGCCGGCTCCGGTCGCCGCCCGGGATCAGGGCCCTCGCCTGCGTCAGGCACGGGGCCCTTTCCCGTTCCCGGGGTCGGCACGGTCCGCAACCCGAGGAGGCCCCATCAGCGTCGAGCCCCGCATCAACGACCGGATCCGCGTTCCCGAGGTCCGGCTCGTGGGTCCGAACGGCGAGCAGGTTGGCATCGTGCGCATCGAGGATGCGCTGCGACTGGCCCAGGAGTCCGACCTCGACCTGGTCGAGGTGGCCCCCATGGCCAAGCCGCCGGTCTGCAAGCTCATGGACTTCGGCAAGTTCAAGTACGAGTCGGCCATGAAGGCCCGTGAGGACCGCAAGAAGCAGGTCAACACGGTCATCAAGGAGATGAAGCTCCGGCCCAAGATCGACCCGCACGACTACGAGACCAAGAAGGGTCACGTCGTCCGGTTCCTCAAGGCCGGGGACAAAGTCAAGATCACCATCATGTTCCGCGGACGCGAGCAGTCCCGCCCCGAGCTGGGGTTCCGGCTGCTGCAGCGGCTGGCGGAGGACGTCTCGGACCTCGGGTTCGTGGAGTCCTCGCCGAAACAGGACGGCCGCAACATGGTGATGGTCCTGGGGCCGGTCCGGAAGAAGGCCGAGGCGCAGGCGGAGGCCCGGCGGGACGCCGAGCGGCGCCGGCGCGGCGACGCCGAGCCGGACGGGTCGGTCGACGACCTGGTCGACGAGACCCCCGCGAGCGCCACCGAGAACTGAGCGAGCAGCACCACCCGAGCGCGCCGGTCACCGACCGGGGCCGCAACCGACGAGGAGAAGCGGCGGCATGCCGAAGAACAAGACCCACAGCGGGACCAAGAAGCGGTTCCGGATCACCGGCTCCGGCAAGGTCATGCGCGAGCAGGCGAACCGGCGGCACCTGCTTGAGGGCAAGGGCTCCGACCGCACCCGTCGGCTGGCAGCCGACGTCGTCACGGCTCCGGCCGATGTCAAGAAGGTCAAGCGCCTGCTCGGGCGCTGACAAACCCCCGACGCTGACGCGCCGGTCTGGGCGTCGCACCACCAAGGAGAACCACGTGGCACGCGTGAAGAGGGCGGTCAACGCCCAGAAGAAGCGCCGGGACATGCTCGAGCGCGCAAGCGGGTACCGCGGTCAGCGGTCCCGCCTGTACCGCAAGGCCAAGGAGCAGGTCACCCACTCCATGGTCTACAGCTACCGCGACCGGAAGAAGCGCAAGGGCGACTTCCGGCAGCTGTGGATCACCCGCATCAACGCGGCGGCCCGCGCGAACGACATGACGTACAACCGGTTCATCCAGGGTCTGAAGGCGGCCGACGTCGAGGTCGACCGGCGGATGCTGGCCGAGCTCGCGGTCAACGACGCCGCGGCGTTCAGCACCCTCGTCGAGGTGGCGCGCGCTGCGCTGCCGGCCGACCGGAACGCTCCGGCAGCCTGAGGCTGTCGCTCGTGACGTCAGGCCGATGACGGCCGGCACCGGGCCGCGGTCCCCGCACCAGCGGGTGACCGCGGCCCGTCGGCTTCTCAAGCGCTCCTTCCGGGAGCGGGACCGCGCGTTCCTCGCCGAGGGTCCGCAGGCGGTCCGTGAGGCGCTCGCGCCGGAGTCGGCTTCCGGCGTGCGTGAGCTGTTCGTCAGCCCGGACGCCGAGGCGCGCAACCCCGAGCTGGTCCGCACCGCCGAGGGCCGCGGCATCCCGGTGCACCGGCTGGGCGCCGACATGCTGGCCGGGCTCAGCCAGACGGTGACCCCGCAGGGCATCGTGGCGGTGTGCGACCTGCTCGACGTGCCGCTCGCCCAGGCGCTCGCCGCCCAGCCGCGGTTGGTGGCGGTGCTGGCCCAGGTCCGTGACCCGGGAAACGCGGGCACCGTGGTGCGCGCGGCGGACGCGGCCGGAGCCGACGCTGTCGTCCTCACCTCGGCGAGCGTGGACCCCTACAACGGCAAGTGCGTGCGTGCCTCGGCCGGCTGCCTGTTCCACCTGCCGCTGGTGGCCGGCGTCGCGGTCGAGGAGGTCGTCGCCGGGCTGCGCGCGGCGGGCCTGCAGGTACTGGCCGCCGACAGCGCCGGCAGCCGTGACCTCGATGAGGCCGCGGACGACGGCCTGCTCACCGCCCCCACCGCCTGGATCTTCGGCAACGAGGCATGGGGCCTCCCACCCGAGGTGGCGGCGCTCGCCGACCACATCGTGCGCGTGCCCATCCACGGCCGCGCCGAGAGCCTCAACCTGGCCACCGCCGCTGCGGTCTGCTTGTACGCCTCGGCCCGCGCGCAGCGCCGGCCGCAACCGGATCCCACCGCCTGAGCTCAGAGTCCGGGGGGCAGGGTACGTACGGCGTGGAGGATGGCACCGAGCTGGTCGTAGACCAGGGTGCCGGCGGCCAGTGCGGCGGCTGCGTCCAGACGCAGGGACGACCGCGACGGTCCCAGTCGAACCCCGCCGCGCACACCGCTAGGGTCGGCGCCATGGGGGCACCCGACCGGCCCGCGACGTACGACGACCTGCCCGACGGGCTGGTCGTCGCGGACTCCGATGGGTACGTCGTCGTGTTCAACCGGGCGGCCGAGCGGCTGACCGGACTGCCCAGCGCCACCGTTCTCGGACGCCGACTCGGTGATGCACTCCCGCTGCTCGACTCGCGGGGGCGTGGCTGGTGGGACTGCGTCGACCCTTACCGGGCGCTGTCCACCACGACCGGCCACCCGGAGTCCGCCCTGGCGCTGCCCGGCGGCGGCCAGCTGCTGGTCACCGCCCGGTACGTGCGTGACGGCGGCCCCACTACGGCGGTCACCGCCGTGGTGGCCTCGCTGCGAGCCGCCTCGGCCCGGGACCGGCTCGAGCGCGAGGGGGCCGAGCTGGTGGCGACGGTGGCCCACGAGCTGCGCTCCCCACTGACCTCGGTGAAGGGGTTCACCGCCACCCTGCTGGCCAAGTGGGACCGCTTCACCGACGAGCAGCGCAAGCTGATGCTGGAGACCGTCGAGGCCGACGCGGACCGGATCACCCGGCTGATCACCGAGCTGCTGGACATCGCCCGGATCGACTCCGGGCGGCTGCAGGTGCGCCGCCAGCTGGTCGACATCCCGGCTGCCATCCAGCGGCTGGTCGCCTCCCGTCAGGCCCGTGGCGACTCCGGCGAGCGCTTCGACGTCGCCGTCCGCGGTCCGCTGCCGGAGACCTGGGCGGACGCCGACAAGGTCGACCAGGTGCTGGCCAACCTGCTGGAGAACGCCGTCCGGCACGGGTCCGGCACCGTGCACGTGGCTGTGGAGCCCGACCCGGTCGGCACCGCGCTCACCGTCTGGGACGAGGGCGAGGGCATCGATCCGCAGCAGGTCGACCTGGTCTTCACCAAGTTCTGGCGGGGTGGCGGCCGTGGCGGCACCGGGCTGGGCCTGTACATCATCAAGGGGCTGGTCCAGGCGCACGGCGGCACCATCGCGGTGGACCGGGCGCCGGGCGCCGGGGCCCGGTTCCGCGTCGTCCTGCCCCCGGGGCCGCCCGGGGACGCCGCCTGACGACAAACCCGGCGGCACCCGACCACGGACGCCGCCTAGACTCACGCGGGTCCCCCGAGCGCGCAAAGGATGCCTGCGTCGATGTCCGCCCCGAACTCATCCTTCGACCCCGTCGAAGTCACCGTGCTGCACCCGGACGAGGTGCAGCGGATGCGCGACGAGGCGCTCGCTGCTGTCGCGGCCGCCCCCGACCTGGACGCGCTCAAGGAGGTCCGGCTGGCCCACGCGGGCGACCGGTCCCCGCTTGCGCTGGCCAACCGGGAGATCGGCGCGCTGCCCCCGGCTGCGAAGGTGGACGCCGGCAAGCGGGTCGGCGAAGCCCGCACCGCCGTCCGGGCCGCGCTGGAGGGGCGACAGCAGGTGCTGGAGGCCGAGCGGGACGCCCGCGTGCTCGTCGAGGAGGCCGTCGACGTCACCCTCCCGTGGGACCGTGAGCCCCGCGGCGCCCGGCACCCGCTGACCACCATCGTCGAGCGGATCACCGAGGTGTTCGTCGGGCTCGGCTACGAGGTGGCCGACGGCCCTGAGGTGGAGGCGGAGTGGCTCAACTTCGACGCGCTGAACATCGGGCCGGACCACCCGGCCCGCACCATGCAGGACACGTTCTACGTCGAGTCGCCGGACTCCGGCCTCGTCCTGCGCACGCACACGTCGCCGGTGCAGGCCCGGGTGATGCTCGAAAAGCGCGAGCCACCGATCTACGTGATCTGTCCCGGGCGAACCTTCCGCACCGACGAGCTGGACGCCACCCACACGCCGGTGTTCAGCCAGGTCGAGGGTCTCGTGGTCGACGAGGGCATCACCATGGCCCACCTCAAGGGCACCCTCGACCACTTCGCGTCGTCCATGTTCGGCGAGGGCATCGTGACCCGGCTGCGGCCGTCGTACTTCCCGTTCACCGAGCCGTCGGCCGAGGTCGACCTCGAGTGCTTCGTCTGCCGTGGGGCGTCCGTGGGCAACCCGGACCGGCCGTGCCGCACCTGCTCCTCCGAGGGCTGGATCGAGTGGGGCGGCTGCGGCATGGTCAACCCGCGGGTGCTCGTGGCCTGCGGCATCGACCCGCAGCGCTACACCGGCTTCGCCTTCGGCATGGGCATCGAGCGCACCCTGATGTTCCGGCACGGCGTGCAGGACATGCGGGACATGGTCGAGGGGGACATCAGGTTCACCCTTCCGTTCGGCATGGAGGTCTGATGCGCGCCCCGGTGTCCTGGCTGCGCGAGTACGCGGCGCTGCCCGACGCGCTCACCCCCCGCGAGCTGGCGGCCGGTCTGCTCCGCGCCGGCCTCGAGGTCGAGACCGTGCACGAGGTGGGGGCCGGCCTCACCGGCCCGCTCGTCGTGGGTCGGGTGCTCGAGTACGTCGAGGAGCCGCAGTCCAACGGCAAGACCATCCGCTGGTGCCAGGTCGACGTCGGCGCGTCCGAACCGCAGGGCATCGTCTGCGGGGCCCGCAACTTCCCCGTCGGCGCGCCCGTCGTGGTGGCCCTGCCGGGCAGCGTGCTGCCGGGCGGCTTCGCCATCGCTGCGCGCCGCACCTACGGGCACGTCTCCGACGGGATGATCTGCTCGGTCCGCGAGCTGGGGATCGGGGAGGAGCACGACGGCATCCTGGTGCTCTCGGAGGCCGACCTGCGCGGGGCGCGGCCGGGGGACGACGCCCGCCCGGTGCTCGGCCTGCCGGACGCCATCCTCGACATCGCGGTCACCCCGGACCGCGGCTACTGCCTGTCGGTGCGCGGTGTCGCGCGCGAGGCGGCCACCGCCTTCGGCGTCCCGTTCCGCGACCCGGCCGACCGTGAGGTGCCGGCCGCCGACGGGCGGGGGTGGCCGGTGCGCATCGACGACCCGACCGGCTGCGACCGTTTCGTGGCCCGCACGGTGCGGGGCATCGACCCGGCCGCGGCGTCGCCGCTGTGGCTGCGCACCCGGCTCACCCTGGCCGGGATGCGGCCGATCTCACTCGCGGTCGACATCACCAACTACGTGATGCTCGAGCTGGGCCACCCGCTCCACGGCTACGACGCGGACCGGCTCAGCGGCCCGATCGTCGTCCGCCGGGCCGCGGCGGGGGGAACCCTGGAGACCCTCGACGGCACCCGGCGCACGCTGGACGCCGACGACCTGCTCATCACCGACGCCTCGGGGCCGATCGGCGTGGCCGGCGTCATGGGCGGCGCCTCGACCGAGCTGCACGAGGGCACCACCGACATCGTCGTCGAGGCCGCCCACTTCATCCCGTCGGTCATCGCCAGGGCGGCCCGCCGGCACAAGCTGCCGAGCGAGGCCTCCCGTCGGTTCGAGCGCGGGGTGGACGACGGGCTCGCCCCGGCGGCGGCCGACCGGGTGGTCGAGCTGCTCGTGACCCTGGCCGGCGGCACCGCCGAGCCGGGTGGCACCGACGTTGACCTACGAGCACCCGGTGCACCGGTGCGGCTCGACCTGGCCTACCCCACTCGGCTGGCCGGTTTCGAGATCGCGGCGTCCGAGGTGGTCACCCGGCTGGAGGCCGTGGGCTGCGCCGTGCAGGTGCGCGACGACAACCAGGCCCACGTGACCCCGCCGTCCTGGCGGCCGGACCTCCTCGACCCGGCCGACCTGGTCGAGGAGGTGCTCCGGCTGCACGGCTACGAGGCCATCCCGTCGGTGCTGCCCCGGGTGCCAGCGACCAGCGGGACCTCGCTGCCGCAGCGGCACACCGTCGCCGTGTCGCGGGCGCTGGCCGGAGCCGGGTACGTCGAGGTCCTCAGCTACCCGTTCATGGGGGAGGCCGCATTCGGCCAGCTCGGCCTGACCGCCAATGACAGCCGAAGGCGCGCCCTGCGGCTGGCCAACCCGCTGTCCGACACCGAGCCGCTGCTGCGCACCACGCTGCTGCCGGGGCTGCTGGCTGCGGCCCGGCGCAACGTGGGCCGCGGGTTCCCCGACCTGACCCTGTTCGAGACCGGCCGGGTGTTCCAGCCCGCGGACGGGCCGCGGCCGACCATGCCGCGCCCGGCCGTCGACCGCCGGCCCGCGGACGCCGAGCTGGCCGCCCTCGACGCGGCGCTGCCGGACCAGCCGGTGCACCTCGCGGTCGTGCTGACCGGCGACGTCAAGCGCGCCGGCTGGTGGGGTACTGGGCGCGCGGCCACCTGGGCGGACGCCGTCGAGGCAGCCCGGATCGCCGCCGACGCGGTCGACGTGCCGGCCCGGGTCCGGGCCGCGCAGGTCGCCCCCTGGCACCCGGGCCGCTGCGCCGAGCTGGTGCTGGGCGAGCCCGGCAGCGAGGTCGTCGTGGGCTACGCGGGCGAGCTGCACCCCCGCGTGTGCGCGGCGCTCGAGCTGCCGCCGCGGACCTGCGCCATGGAGCTGAGCCTGCGCGACCTGGTCGGCTTCGCCGAGCCGGTCGACCAGGCGCCGGCCGTGTCCACGTTCCCGCTGGCCACCCAGGACGTCGCCCTGGTCGTCGGCGCCGCCGTCCCGGCGGCCGAGGTGGACGCCGCGCTGCGCGCCGGCGCCGGGCCGCTGCTGGAGGACCTGCGGCTGTTCGACGTCTACACCGGCACGCAGGTGGGGGAGGGCAGCAAGTCGCTGGCCTTCACCCTGCGGCTGCGCGCACCGGACCGCACGCTCACCGCCGAGGAGGCCTCGGCGGCGCGCGACGCAGCCGTGGCCGAGGCCGCGGCCCGCGTCGGCGCCGTCCAGCGCACCGGCTGAGGACCTACCAGGGCATCCGTAGGAACGGCGAGGTGTAATCCGGCGCGCGGGACAGCACCGCGTCGATCTCCTCGTCGGTCATCGAGGCCGCGCGCTGCTCGGCCGCGATGACCCGGCCCAGCAGCCGGACGTCACCGGGGGTGGGGATCCCGGTGACGCCGTCCTGCCGCAGCGCGAACGCCACGGCCGCGTCGATGTGCTCGGGGTCGTCCCACGGCTCGTACCAGGTCGCGTAGGACTGGTCGTTGCCCTCGGGCCAGTTGCGCCGGGCCACGGTCTTGATCGTCATCAGCCCGATGTCCTGGCGGCTGCACTCGTCCCGCAGCCCGGCGAAGTCCTCGCGGTACCCAGGGCGTGCGGCCAGCAGGTAGCTCCACGGCGTGATCACGGTGTCGAACGGGAACCGGCGCAGTGCCTCCCGATGGGTGGCCGGCGCGTCGTGGCCGTGCCCGGTGATGCCGATGCCGCCGACCAGGCCCTCGTCGCGGGCCCGGACGGCGGCCTCGAGGGCACCGCCCGGGCCGGTGGCCCGGTCCAGGTCGGCCAGGTCGCCCACGGCGTGCAGCTGGATCAGGTCGACTCGGTCCACGTTGAGCCGCTCGAGCGAGGCGTTGATCTCCCGCCAGGCGTCCTCCGCGGCGCGCTCCCCGGTCTTGGTGGCCAGGAACACGTCGGGGCCGAACTGCGAGGTCCAGGGCCCCAGCCGCAGCTCAGCGTCGCCGTAGGACGCCGCCACGTCGAAGTGGTTGATGCCCGCGTCGAGCGCCTCCGTCACCGAGGCGTCCGCGGTGTCCTGGTCGACCTCCGCCAGCGCCGCGGCGCCGAAAATGAGGACCGTGCTCTCATGGCCCAGCCGGCCGAGCCGTCTCTTCTCCATGGGCTTGGTGTCCATGGGCCCAGCCTGCCACGGCGCGATGGCCCCGTGACCATCACGGTGACCATCACAGTGACCATCGGCTCTGGACCCGTTCGCCCGCGTCAGGCGACGCTGGACCGGTGCGCAGTCGGACCACCGGGGTCGGGCGCACCGTCGCGCTGGCGGTGGTGCTCGTGGCCGCGCTGGCGGCTGGCTGCTCCGGCGACGGCGTGGCCGAGCGGGCCAGGACGCTGCGGTTGGCGGCCACCGTCCAGGCGCTGCCGTCCCCCAGCACCAGCGGCGACGTCTCGGTGGAGGAGGCGCTGCGCCGCCGCGCCTCGGTTCGGTCGTTCACCGCGGCTGAGCTGACCCGGGAGCAGATCGGTCAGCTGCTGTGGGCCGCCCAGGGCATCACCCGCGACTGGGGCGGCCGGACGGCGCCGTCGGCCGGCGCGCTGTACCCGCTCGAGGTGTACCTCGTGACGGCCGGTGAGGTCCGGCACTACCTGCCGCAGGGCCACCAGGCGCAGGTGTGGACGGACTCCCAGGCCCGTACTGAGCTGGCCCGCGCGGTCGACCAGGACGCCGCGGCCGGTGCCCCCGCGATCCTGGTGATCACCTCGGTGGTGGCCCGCACGGCGGCCAAGTACGGCTCGCTGGCGCAGCGGTACGCGCTGCTCGAGGCCGGGCATGCCGCGCAGAACGTCATGCTCCAGGCGATCCCGCTCGGCCTTGGCGGGGTGACCATCGGCGCCTTCGACCGGGACCTGGTCGCGGCCGCCCTCGCCCTGCCCCACGGCGAGCGCGCCGTCTACCTCATCCCGCTCGGCACCCCCGCTTAGCACCTGCATGACGGGTCCCTCCTGTGCGCCGTAGGACGCTGGCCGGCCGGCCCGGCGGTTTGCATAGCCATCCGATGCTCCGTATGTTGTTGAGCCATGGGGATGCGGGTGGCCGTCGCGGGAGCCAGCGGGTACGCCGGTGGCGAGCTGCTGCGGCTGATCCTTGGACACCCCGAGCTCGAGGTCGGCCCGGTGGCCGCGGCGAGCGCGGCCGGGCGCACGGTCGCCGCCCTGCACCCCGGGCTCGGCCCGCTCGCCGACGTCGTCCTCGCCCCCACGGACGCCGAGACGCTCGCCGACGCCGACCTGGTGTTCCTGGCCCTGCCGCACGGCGAGTCCGCCACCCTGGTCGAGCGGCTGCCGGTGGGCCTCGCCGTGGTGGACCTCGGCGCCGACTTCCGGCTGGTCGACCACAACGCCTGGGAGCACTACTACGGCGGACCGCACGCCGGCACCTGGACCTACGGGCTGCCCGAGCTGCCGGGGGCACGCGCCGCCGTCGCGGCGTCCACCCGGGTGGCCAACCCGGGCTGCTACCCGACCTCGGTGGCCCTCGGCCTGGCCCCGCTGCTCGCGGCGGGGCTGGTCGAACCGGCCGACGTCGTCGTCGTGGCCGCCTCGGGCACCAGCGGTGCCGGGCGCAAGGCCAGCGACGCCCTGCTGGCGAGCACCGTGGCCGGCGCCGTGTCGGCGTACAAGGCCGGCGGCGTCCATCAGCACACCCCGGAGATGGAGCAGACCCTCAGCCGGGCCGCGGGCACCTCCGTCACGGTCTCCTTCACCCCGCTGCTCGCGCCCATGCCGCGCGGGATCTTGGCCGCGTGCACGGCCCGGCTGGCCCCCGGCGTGAGCACGGGCACCCTGCGCGACGCCCTGGCGGCGGCCTACGACGGCGAGCCGTTCGTGCGGTTGCTGCCCGAGGGCGAGTGGCCCACCACGAAGGCCACCGCCGGCTCCAACGGCGCGGTGCTGCAGGCCGCGGCCGACACCCACGCCGGCCGCGCCGTGGTCACCGTGGCGATCGACAACCTCGGCAAGGGCGCGGCCGGTCAGGCCGTGCAGAACGCCAAC
Source organism: Actinomycetes bacterium (assembly GCA_036510875.1). Classification (NCBI taxonomy): domain Bacteria; kingdom Bacillati; phylum Actinomycetota; class Actinomycetes; species Actinomycetes bacterium. The sequence continues at coordinate 9,588 of DATCDE010000188.1, read as the reverse complement.
CTCGTCCTCGGCCTGCCGGAGACCGTCGGCCTCACCGCCTTGGGAGTCACCCCGTGAGCGTCACCGCACCAGCCGGGTTCAGCGCCTCCGGCGTCGTCGCCGGGCTGAAGAGCAGCGGCGCCGCCGACGTCGCGCTGGTGGTGAACGACGGCCCGCTGCAGGCCGCCGCGGGCGTGTTCACCCGCAACCGGGTCAAGGCCGCGCCGGTGCTGTGGAGCCAGCGGGTACTCGCCGCCGGCGAGCTGCACGCCGTCGTCCTCAACGCCGGTGGTGCCAACGCCTGCACCGGCCCCGGCGGTTTCCAGGACGCTCACGCCACCGCCGAGCACGTGGCCGGGCTGCTCGGCTGCGGGCCGGGGGAGGTCGCCGTCTGCTCCACCGGCCTGATCGGAGAGCGACTGCCGATGGACCGGCTGCTGACCGGCGTCACCGAGGCCGCCAAGGCGCTGGCGGACGACGGCGGCCGGGACGCCGCCCACGCGATCATGACGACCGACTCGGTGGCCAAGCAGGTGCACGTGGCCGCGTCCGGCTGGTCGGTCGGTGGCATGGCCAAGGGCGCCGGCATGCTGGCCCCGTCGCTGGCCACCATGCTCGTCGTCCTCACCACCGACGCCGTCGCCGACGCCGGCACCCTCGACGCCGCGCTGCGGGCCGCCACGGCCGAGACGTTCGACCGGCTGGACTCCGACGGCAGCACCTCCACCAACGACACCGTGCTGTTGCTGGCCAGCGGAGCCTCGGGCGTCACCCCCGACGCGGCCGAGCTGCGGGCCGCGATCACCATGGCCTGCGCCGGGCTGGCCCACCGGCTGCTCGCGGACGCCGAGGGCTCCACGAAGGACATCGCGATCACCGTCGAGGGGGCCGCCAGCACCGCGGACGCGGTCGAGGTCGGCAGGGCGGTCGCGCGCGACAACCTGGTCAAGTGCGCGATCTTCGGCTCGGATCCGAACTGGGGCCGCATCCTGGCCGCGGTCGGCATGACCACGGCGCTATTCGACCCCGACCGGGTGTCGGTCGGCATCAACGGCGTCGAGGTCTGCCGGGACGGGGCCGGGGCCGTCGACCGGTCGCTCGTCGACATGTCCGGCCGGGCCGTCGCCATCACCATCGGGCTGCAGGCCGGCGCCGAGTGCGCCACCGTGCTGACCAACGACCTGTCGCTGGCCTACGTGCACGAGAACTCGGCGTACTCCACATGAGCACCCGGCACGCCGAGGCCCTGGCCAAGGCCGGCGTCCTGGCCGAGGCGCTGCCCTGGCTCGAGCGGTTCCACGGCGCCACCGTCGTGGTCAAGTACGGCGGCAACGCGATGGTCGACGCGGAGCTCAGGCGGGCCTTCGCCGAGGACGTCGTGTTCCTGCGGCTGGCCGGGCTCAAGCCGGTCGTCGTCCACGGCGGCGGCCCGCAGATCACCGCGATGCTCGACACCCTGGGCGTGGCCAACGAGTTCCGTGGCGGCCTGCGGGTCACCACCCCGGAGGCCATGGACGTCGTGCGCATGGTCCTCACCGGCCAGGTGCAGCGCGAGGTCGTCGGCCTGGTCAACGCGCACGGCCCGTTCGCGGTCGGCATGTCGGGGGAGGACGCCCACCTGTTCACCGCCGTCCGGCGTCCGGCCGTGGTCGACGGCGAGGAGGTCGACGTGGGCCTCGTCGGCGACGTCGTCCGGGTGGAACCGGCGTTCGTGAGCGGGCTGCTGGACGACGGGCTCATCCCGGTCGTCTCCAGTGTCGCCCGCGGCGACGACGGATCGGTCTACAACGTCAACGCGGACACCGCGGCCGCGGCGCTGGCCGTGGCCCTGGACGCCGAGAAGCTCATCGTGCTCACCGACGTCGAGGGGCTGTACGCGAACTGGCCGGAGAGCGACGAGCTGCACAGCGAGCTCACCGCGGCCGAGCTCGAGACGCTGCTGCCCGGTCTGTCGTCCGGCATGGTGCCCAAGATGGAGGCCTGCCTGCGGGCGGTGCGCGGCGGCGTCCGCAAGGCGCACGTGCTCGACGGCCGGGTCCCGCACGCGCTGCTGCTCGAGGTGTTCACCACCGCGGGCGTCGGGACGCAGGTGCTGCCGTGACCGGGCCGACCACCGGGCCAGTCACCGGACCGGCGACTCAGGACTGGCAGCGGCGCTGGCAGGCCTCGGTCATGGACACCTACGGCACCCCGCCGCTGACCCTGGTCCGTGGCAGCGGGGCTCACGTCGTCGACGCCGACGGCCGCGAGTACCTCGACCTGCTGGCCGGCATCGCGGTGAACGCCCTGGGCCACGCCCACCCCGCGGTCGTCGAGGCGGTCACCCGGCAGGTGTCCACCCTCGGCCACGTGTCCAACCTGGCGATCAGCACGCCCGCCGTGCAGCTGGCCGAGCGGCTGCTCGGACTGTTCGGCCGCGATGGGCGGGTCTTCCTCTGCAACAGCGGCGCCGAGGCCAACGAGGCCGCCTTCAAGCTGGCCCGGCGCACCGGGCGCACCGGGATGGTCGCCGCGGCGGGCGGCTTCCACGGCCGCACCATGGGCGCCCTGTCGCTGACCGGCCAGCCGGGCAAGGCCGACCCGTTCCGACCGCTGCCCGGCGATGTCACGTTCGTCGAGTACGGCGACGCCGCCGCGCTGGCCGCGGCGGTGGACGACCGCACGGCGGCCGTGCTGCTCGAGCCGATCCAGGGCGAGGGGGGCGTGGTGACCCCCGCGGCCGGCTACCTCGCCGCCGCGCAGGATGCCGCCCGCGCGGCCGGCGCGCTGCTCATGCTCGACGAGGTGCAGACCGGCATCGGTCGCACCGGCGCCTGGTTCGCCCACCAGCCGGCCGGGCTCACCCCGGATGTCGTCACCCTCGCCAAGGGCCTGGGCGGCGGCCTGCCGATCGGAGCCTGCGTGGCCTTCGGGGACGCCGCCGGCCTGCTCGGCCCCGGCCAGCACGGCTCCACCTTCGGCGGGAACCCGGTGAGCTGCGCGGCCGCGCTTGCCGTGCTGGACACCATCGAGGCCGAGGGCCTGCTCGAGCGGGTCACCGTCGTTGGCCGGGCGCTGGCCGACGGCGTGCGCGGGCTCGGGCACCCCCTCGTCGCGGACGTCCGCGGGGCCGGGCTGCTGCTCGGGATCGTCCTCGCGCAGCCGGTGGCCAGGGACGCCGAGGCCGCGCTGCGCGAGCGCGGGGTGCTGGTCAACGCGGTGGCTCCGGCCGTGCTGCGGCTGGCCCCGCCGCTCGTGCTCACCGACGCAGACGTCGCGCAGTTCCTCCAGGTGCTGCCCTACGCGCTGGACGCCGTCCAGCCGACCGAGCTGGCGTCGTGAGCGTCGTGCGGACCAAGGCCGCCCGGCACCAGAGCATCGTGGTGCTGCTGTCGCGGGTGCTGGTCCGCTCCCAGGTTCAGCTGGCCGAGCTGCTGGCCGCCGAGGGCTTCCACGTGACCCAGGCCACGCTCTCCCGCGACCTCGACGAGCTGGGCGCCGTCCGGGTCCGAGACGCCTCGGGCCAGCTGTGCTACGCGGTGCCTGGGGAGGGCGGCGACACCACGCCGCGGCCGGCCAGCGACGAGCCGCTCGCCGTCGAGCGGCTGCGCCGGCGCTGCGAGGACCTGCTCGTGTCGGTGGACAGCTCGGCCAACCTCGTGGTGCTGCGCACCCCGCCGGGCGGGGCGCAGTACCTGGCCTCGGCCATCGACCACACGGTGCTGCCGGACATCATCGGCAGCATCGCGGGCGACGACACCGTGCTCATCGTCGCCCGAGACCCCGCCGGCGGTGCCGCCGTCGCGGCCCACCTGCTCCACCTCGTTCACCCCGACGAGCCGGGAACCGAGGAACCACCGCAGCAAGGAGAGCTCCCGTGAAGGACCGCGTCGTACTCGCCTACTCCGGCGGGCTGGACACCTCCGTGGCCATCGGCTGGATCGCCGAGGAGACTGGGGCCGAGGTGGTCGCCGTCGCCGCCGACGTCGGCCAGGGCGGCGAGGACCTCGAGGTGATCCGCAAGCGGGCGCTGGCCTGCGGGGCCGTCGAGGCCGAGGTGCTCGACCTGCGTGCCGAGTTCGCCGACGAGTACTGCCTGCCCGCGCTGAAGGCCAACGCGCTGTACATGGACCGCTACCCGCTGGTCTCGGCGCTGTCCCGGCCGCTCATCGTCAAGTACCTGGTGGCTGCAGCGCAGCGGTACGGCGCCGGCACCGTGGCGCACGGCTGCACCGGCAAGGGCAACGACCAGGTGCGCTTCGAGGTGGGCATCGGCGCGCTGTCCGCGGACGTCCGGGTCATCGCCCCCGTCCGCGACTACGCCATGACCCGGGACAAGGCCATCGAGTTCGCCGAGCGGACCGGCCTGCCCATCGACGTCAACAAGAAGTCGCCGTACTCCATCGACCAGAACGTGTGGGGCCGCGCCGTCGAGACCGGCTTCCTCGAGGACATCTGGAACGCGCCCATCGAGGACGTGTACTCCTACACCGCCGACCCCGCGGTGCAGCGGGACCCGGACGAGGTCGTCATCAGCTTCGAACGCGGCATCCCGGTGGCCCTCGACGGCAAGCCGGTGACCATGCTCGAGGCCATCCAGCAGCTCAACGCCCGCGCCGGCGCGCAGGGCGTCGGCCGGCTTGACCTGGTCGAGGACCGCCTGGTGGGCATCAAGAGCCGGGAGATCTACGAGGCCCCGGGGGCGCTCGCGCTGATCGCCGCGCACCAGGAGATGGAGAACGTCACGGTCGAGCGGGACCTGGCCCGGTTCAAGAAGGCCGCGGACCGGCGCTGGACCGAGCTGGTCTACGACGGTCTGTGGTTCTCCCCGCTCAAGGACGCGCTCGACGGTTTCGTGGACGACGCCAACGAGCACGTCTCCGGCGACGTCCGGATGGTGCTGCACGGTGGCCGGGCGGTCGTCACGGGCCGGCGCAGCGAGGAGTCGCTGTACGACTTCGGGCTGGCCACCTACGACACCGGCGACACCTTCGACCAGACAATGGCCAAGGGCTTCGTGCAGCTGTGGGGGCTGCCCAGCCGGATGGCGGCTCGGCGCGACCTGCGGGCGGGCCAGTGACCGAGCGGAGCGGGGCAGCGGGATCGCCCGGCGGCACCCGGCTGTGGGGCGGCCGGTTCGCGTGCGGACCTGCCGAGGCGCTGGCTGCGCTGTCGCTGTCGGTGCACTTCGACTGGCGGCTGGCGCCGTACGACCTCGCGGCGTCCCGGGCGCACGCCCGGGTGCTGGCCAGGGCCGGGCTGCTCGACGACGCCGAGCTGGCCGCGATGCTCGGGGCGCTGGACGCCATCGAGGCCGACGTCCGCAGCGGGGCGTTCGTCCCGGCGCCGGACGACGAGGACGTGCACACGGCACTGGAGCGGGCGCTGCTCGAGCGGCTCGGACCGCTCGGCGGCAAGCTGCGGGCCGGGCGCTCGCGCAACGACCAGGTGGCCACCGACCTGCGGCTGTACCTGCGCGCGCAGGCCCGGGAGCTGGTCGTCGCCGTCGTCGCCGTCCAGGAGGCCCTGCTGGGCCAGGCCGAGGCGCACGTCGACGCTCCCGCGCCGGGGTTCACCCACCTGCAGCACGCGCAGCCGGTGTCCTTCGGCCACGAGCTGGCCAAGCATGTGTGGGCGCTGGCCCGCGACGTCGACCGGCTGCGGGACTGGGACCGTCGCAGCGCGCTGAGCCCGCTCGGCGCTGGCGCGCTGGCCGGGTCGTCGCTGCCGCTGGACCCGGTCGCCGTGGCCGCCGAGCTGGGCTTCGACGGCGCGGTGCCGAACTCCATTGACGCGGTCTCGGACCGGGACTTCGCTGCCGAGTTCCTGTTCGCCGCAACGATGATCGGCGTGCACCTGTCCCGGCTGGGGGAGGAGGTGTGCCTGTGGGCCTCGCGCGAGTTCGGCTGGGCCCGCCTGGACGACGCCTACTCGACCGGCTCGTCGATCATGCCGCAGAAGAAGAACCCGGACGTCGCCGAGCTGGCCCGCGGCAAGGCCGGCCGGATCATCGGCGACCTCACCGGCCTGCTCGCCACGCTCAAGGGCCTGCCGTTCGCCTACAACCGGGACCTGCAGGAGGACAAGGAGCCGGTCTTCGACGCGATCGACACCCTGACGCTAGTGCTGCCGGCGGTCGCCGGGATGGTGGCGACGCTGCGCTTCGACCGCGAGGCGATGGCCGCGGCCGCGCCCGAGGGGTTCGCGCTGGCCACCGACATCGCCGAGTGGCTGGTGCGGCAGGGGGTGCCGTTCCGGGACGCCCACGAGGTCGCCGGGGCGTGTGTGCAGGCCTGTGAGGCCCGGGGCATCGACCTCACCGACCTCACCGACGTCGACCTCGCGGGCATCTCCTCGCACCTCACCCCCGAGGTTCGCTCGGTGCTCACCGTGCAGGGTGCGCTGGACTCGCGCTCGGCGTTCGGCGGGACCGCACCGGTGCGGGTGCGCGAGCAGCTGGCTGCGCTCCGCGGGGTGGTGGAGGCGGGCCGCGCCTGGACCGACGCGTAGCGCGGCCGCTGGCCGTCAGGCGGGCTGGGAGCGCTCCCGGATGAATGCGCTCGGCCAGCGCCGCCGTGCCACCTCGACGTCGACGGGCGCCAACCCCTCCACTTTGACCATCAAGTCTGCCATCGCGGTGCGCTCGCCGACCGGCCTGATCGCCTTCCCGTCCTCACCCGGCGTCGACCGGAGAAGCGTCGAGGTGGCGATCCATCGGCCCTCGATCGGGTTCCACTCCTCGTGGTGGCCACCGTCCTTGCGGCTCAGCCGGGCCCCCTGGTCGTCCGGCTCGCCCTGGATGAACGACAGCGTCGTCGTCATGGTCGCCTCCACCCGGGGAACGAGCGACCACCCGGTTGGAGTTCCGTGACGGCACAATGCGCGGCGTGGACCTTCGGCGTGAGCTGGCCGGGCCGCCGGAGCAGGTTGCCCCGCTGCTGCTTGGCGCCGTCGTCGAGCACCATGACGCCGAGGGGGCCGTCGCCGTCCGGGTCACCGAGGTGGAGGCCTACGGCGGACAGGGCGAGGACCCGGGCTCGCACGCGCACCGCGGCGAGACCCGCCGCAACTCGGCCATGTTCGGCCCGCCCGGCCTGGCCTACGTGTACTTCACCTACGGCATGCACTGGTGCCTCAATGTCGTCTGCGGGCCGACCGGGCAGGGCGGCGCGGTGCTGCTGCGGGCCGGTGAGGTGGTCGACGGGATGGAGCTGGCCCGGGCCCGCCGGCCGGCCGCCCGCACCGATGCGGAGCTGGCGCAGGGACCGGCCCGGCTGGCCCAGGCGCTCGGGGTGGACGGCGGTCTCGACGGGGCCGACCTGTTCGACCCGGCGGGTCCGCTGCGGCTGCGGTCGGCCGCGGCCGGACCGGTCGAGGTGCTGACCGGCCCCCGGGTGGGGCTGTCGGCCGCGCCGGCCCGGCCGTGGCGGTTCTGGCTGCCCGGTGAGGCCACGGTCAGCCGGTACCGCCCCGCGGCGCGGCGTACGGGAGGATGACCGCTGTGACCGACATCTTCGACGAGCTGCAGTGGCGCGGCCTGATCGCCGTCAGCACCGACCCCGACGCGCTGAGGGCGGCGCTGGCCGCCGGCCCGGTGACCTTCTACGTGGGCTTCGACCCGACGGCGCCGAGCCTGCACGTGGGCCACCTCGTGCAGGTGCTCACGGCCCGCCGGCTGCAGCAGGCCGGGCACCGGCCGCTCGCACTGGTGGGCGGGGCGACCGGGCTGATCGGCGACCCGAAGGAGACCGGGGAGCGCACCCTCAACGACCCGGCGGTGGTCGCCGAGTGGACGTCGCGGCTGCGCCGCCAGATCGAGCCGTTCCTCGACTTCGACGGGCTGGCCGCCGCCACCCTGGTCGACAACGTGGTGTGGACGGCGCCACTGTCCGCCATCGAGCTGCTGCGCGACATCGGCAAGCACTTCAGCGTCAACCGGATGCTCGACCGCGAGGCGGTCTCGGTGCGGCTGGCCGGCCCCGGCATCAGCTACACCGAGTTCAGCTACGTGCTGTTGCAGAGCAACGACTTCCTCGAGCTGCACCGCCGATACGGCTGCGACCTACAGCTGGGCGGCAGCGACCAGTGGGGCAACATCACGGCCGGGGTAGACCTGATCCGGCGGGTCACCAGCGACCGGGTGCACGCGCTGTCCACGCCGCTGCTTACCAAGGCCGACGGCACCAAGTTCGGCAAGACGGAGTCCGGCGCGCTGTGGCTGGACCCCTCATTGACCTCGCCGTACGCGTTCTACCAGCACTGGGTCAACGCCGACGACCGGGACGTCGTGCGGTACCTGCGGGTGTTCAGCTTCCGCTCCCGGGAGGAGATCGAGGAGCTGGAGCGGGCCGTCGCGCAGAGCCCGGCGGGCCGCGAGGCGCAACGGACGCTGGCCCGCGACCTCACGGCCCTCCTGCACGGTGAGTCGGAGGCTGAGCGGGCCGTCGCCGCCAGCCGCGCGCTGTTCGGGCAGGGCGAGATGCGCGAGCTGGACGCCGACGTCCTCGAGGCGGCGCTCACCGAGGCTCCGCACACCGAGGCGACCGCCGACAGCACGTACGCGGACCTGCTCGTGGCCACCGGTTTGGTGGCCAGCAAGTCGGCGGCCCGACGGGCCATCGGCGAGGGCGGCGTGCACGCGAACAACCGCCGGCTGGGCTCTGACGAGGCGGACCAGGTGCCCGCCGCAGCGGAGTACCTGCACGGTCGCTGGCTGGTGCTGCGCAGGGGGAAGCGGGCCATGGCGGGGGTCCGGAACTGGGTCGCCTGACCGGCGAAAAGCCGTTGCGGGACCCTGATTTGACGTGACCCGCACGGGTACGTACTGTTACGTCCTGTCGCCCGGCGGGGAGGAACGGACACCGAACGGTGGCCGGTCCCGGGGCGCAACCCGGATGGTCACACAGTCACCGGCGCAAGTCGGGGACTGCTTGAGCGCGCGGGGGAGCGGCGGACGGCCCGATTTGCTGGGCTGACCAGGCTCCGGTACAGTAGAACGGTTGCCCCCGATCAGGGCCGAGAGGCGCCTGGTCAGGTGCGCGTCCGCTCCTTGAGAACTCAACAGCGTGCCGAAAGTCAATGCCAAAAACCCCGTTCTCGACGGTGGCGACGGACCATCTGGTCCGCACGCACCCCGAGACGGAATTCCTTTGGTGATGACAGACGCAAGTGACGTCTGATCAACGCCAGAATCACGAACGGTGCACCGATTATTCCATCGGTGTCACCGCTCTCCGGTTCGAGCACCGCCTAGCGGTGACTCGGCTAGACATCAACGGAGAGTTTGATCCTGGCTCAGGACGAACGCTGGCGGCGTGCTTAACACATGCAAGTCGAGCGGTGAAGCCCCTTCGGGGGTGGATCAGCGGCGAACGGGTGAGTAACACGTGGGCAACCTGCCCTCAGCTCTGGGATAACTCCGAGAAATCGGGGCTAATACCGGATACGACCGTTGCAGACATCCGCAACGGTGGAAAGTTCCGGCGGCTGAGGATGGGCCCGCGGCCTATCAGCTTGTTGGTGGGGTAATGGCCCACCAAGGCGACGACGGGTAGCCGGCCTGAGAGGGCGACCGGCCACACTGGGACTGAGACACGGCCCAGACTCCTACGGGAGGCAGCAGTGGGGAAT